>NZ_CAXBDC010000052.1:0-32019 GCF_963974195.1 uncultured Nisaea sp. | reverse complement strand
GCCTCGGCATTCGCCTTGCGCTCCGCCAGGGTGTGAATGTCCTCGTCGCCCGGCACCGCATCATTCGCCTCGACGGTCCAGGGAATGCCGGTCCATTGCTTCAGCAGGGATGCAACCTGGCCCGGCAAACTGTCCGGCGCGCCGGGATCGAGCACGATTTCCAGCCGTCCCGCCTCGGCGGAAACCGGCCGCACCGAGCGACTGAGCTGTGCGTGCAGCAGCGCCTCGCGATGCTCTTCGAAGAGCGCGACCACGGCTTCGAAAGTCTCGGGAATGGCAGGGCCCGCGGGTTCTGCCTGGGCTGGCGGCGGGGCTGGCGACGGGGCTGGCGACGGGGCTGGACGCGTAGCAGACACCGGAGCAGCGGCTGGCTTTGGCACCATTGCGACCGGTGCCGGAGTTCGTTCGTTCTCTGTCGCCGTCTGGTTTTGCGCGGCCGCCGGTTGGCGTCCCGGAGCCGCGTCAGGTTTTCCCGCCTTGATCGCCTTTACCAGATCTCCCGGTGGCGGCAGGTCGGCCGTATAGGCCAGCCGGATCAGCACCATCTCGAGCGCGGCCAGCGTCGAGGGCGCGCCCTGCACCTCACCGAGACCCTTCAGCAGCATCTGCCAGGTCCGGGCCAGAACCGGCAGCGTGAGCTGGTCCGCGAAGGAAACACCGCGTGTCCGTTCCAGCTCGGAAGCGCCTTCCAGTGCCGATTCGCGGGCGGTCTTCAGCCGTGTGATCAGGTGCGTCAGATCCAGCAGATCCTGCAGCATCACCACGGGATCGGCGCCGGAGGCATACATGGAGCGAACATCGCCCAGCGCCTCGGCAACCTTGCCGCCCATCATTTTCTCGAACAGATCGAAGACCAGCGCCCGGTCGGCAAGGCCAAGCATGTCCTGCACCTGGGCCGCCGTGATCCTGCCGTCCGACAGCGCCATCGCCTGATCGAGAATAGAGAGACCGTCGCGGGCAGAGCCGTCGGCGGCGCGGGAAATCAGCGCCAGGGCCTCGTCATCCGCCTCGACGCCTTCCTTGCCGCAGATGGTGCCGAACAGCTCCATCAGCTCGGACACATCGAATCGGCGCAGATCGAATCGCTGGCAGCGCGACAGCACGGTGATCGGCACCTTGCGGATCTCGGTGGTCGCAAAGATGAATTTCACATGCTCCGGCGGCTCTTCCAGCGTTTTCAGCAACGCATTGAAGGCGTTGCGGGAGAGCATGTGCACTTCATCGATGATGTAGACTTTGTAACGGGCGGAAACCGGCTTGTAGCGCACCCCGTCGATGATCTCGCGGATATCGTCCACGCCGGTACGCGAGGCCGCATCCATCTCCATCACGTCGACATGCCGGTCCTCGGTGATCGACCGGCAGGGATCGCATACGCCGCAGGGCGTCACGGTCGGACCGCCTGTGCCGTCCGGCCCGATGCAGTTGAGACCCTTGGCGATGATCCGCGCCGTCGTCGTCTTGCCGACCCCGCGCACGCCGGTCAGCACGAAGGCATGAGCCAGACGGCCCGAGGCCAGCGCGTTCCGCAAGGTGCGGACAAGCGCGTCCTGACCTTTCAGGTCATCAAGCGTCTGCGGCCGGTATTTCCGCGCGAGCACACGGTATTCGGCCGGCGGCGCAGCAACGTCGCCTGCGGGGTCATCAATGATCTCGGAAGGTGTCTGATCGTCCATGCGGGGGATCATAGGGGAGAGGTGGAAGACTGGGAAGCGACCCGAGCTAAAACTCGTTACGGCTGCTTCCTTCCGGACCTGACCGGATTGGCGAGACGCTCGTCCGTCCCAGCCTTCCGGGCGGATCTATATCGGCAGATGGGGGCGGAATGCAAGGAGAGTCCGCCCTGCGAAGTCCGCGCCGGCTCCTTCGGAATGAAAATCATTTCTTGATAATGCATGTCATTTTCATAAATTCCCTGAATGGATGCACATTTCAGCAAAGATCCCCGGAGGAACCAGTATGCCTGAACCTGCAAGCCTGGGGCCATGCACGCCCTTTTTCATTGTCGGGAATCTGTCCATCTCCCTGGAGCATTATCTGGAGAAAATGGGGTTCGAATGCCGTTTCATGGCACCGGAAAGCGATCCGCAATTCGCCATTGTCGGACGTGGCCAGGCACAGATCATGGTCAAGTCGATCGACGGGACGGTCCCGCCCCTTCCGAACCCGGTCCGGCATGAATGG
The DNA here is from genome assembly GCF_963974195.1 of uncultured Nisaea sp. Taxonomy (NCBI): domain Bacteria; kingdom Pseudomonadati; phylum Pseudomonadota; class Alphaproteobacteria; order Rhodospirillales; family Thalassobaculaceae; genus Nisaea; species uncultured Nisaea sp. The sequence goes on along the minus strand of NZ_CAXBDC010000052.1, from coordinate 29,835 downwards.
GCCCGGTGGGACACATTCGTGCATGTTGCGGAGCCGGATCTGCTCGCGGAAGAGCTGAAAGGACGCGGCGTCGCCTTCAAGGAGCCTCTCGCCGACACCGATGACGGGTTGCGGGGATTCGAAATCGCCGATCCGGACGGTTATGTCTGCTTCTTCGGACGTCCGGTCTGATCTCCGGCAGCCCTGAACGCGCCATCCGACCAGACCAGCGCCTTCACGCAACGCCGCAGATTGGTGCCGCCGCATTCGGATCCGTGCACCTGCAATAGCACCACCGGCATCTGTCCGAGCCGGGCCAGCGTCCAGCCCTTCGACATCTCCTCGGTCACGGTGCCCCCCGCCATCAGAAACAGGCGGCACCCGCCGGTGCCGCCGCAGAACAGCGTATGGGAGCTGGAGCAACTGAGGTCCTGCCCGTCGATCACCGCGTCCTGCTTGCCGTCGCCGGTAAGATCCATCGAGCGAACCGCTCCCGTCTCCACCGTCAGGACACCATTGTCGATCGCCGCGCATTCGGCCCTGATCCCGGCGATGACCGTATCAACCGGGCCTGCCGCGGGTGATGTGCCTGGCAGCAGACACAACATCAGCAATCCGATGACAACGAAAATCCGGATCATGCGCACCCTCCCTTTACTGTGTGCAGACACAATGTTCCGGAAGGGATGCGGCGGAAGAATGGCAAGGCCTTCACGAAATCAGCCCGATGATCGCTGGGTCCCCGCATGCGCGAGGATGACGGCTTAAAAAGGATCGTCATTCCTGCGACAGCAGGAACCCAGTGAAGCCGGGCTCTACTCGCGAGATAGTCAGCCCTTCGTCGGCTCCAGCTTCTCGCCATTCCGCTCTTCCCAATACTGGATCGAGGCGGAATGGTCGCTGCCCGGATGGGCTTCGTTGAACTCACCCCAGATGCCGGTCAGCAGTTTCAGGATCGGCATGTCCTGACCCTGGCTTTCGGCGAGCCCAGCGGCAATACCGACATCCTTGGTCATCAGGGCCGTTGCAAAACCGGCGTCGAACTTGCGGGTCAGCACCGACGGTTTGAACTTGGTCTCGGAATTGTTGCTGCGGCCGGTCGAGACATTGATGACGTCGATCATCACGCTCGGGTCGAGGCCGAACTTGGCGCCGACCAGAATGGCCTCGTTGGTGGCACTGAGTGCAATGGCCGAGAGATAGTTGTTCAGGCACTTCATGGCATGACCGGAGCCAAGCGGGCCGGTGCGGATGACCACCCGGCTCATCGGCTCCATGATCCCCTCGGCCGCATCCAGCGCCGCGTCATCCGCGCCGCCGAGCATGATGGCGAGCGAGCCTTCCTCGGCCCGCCAGGTGCCGCCGGAGACCGGCGCATCGCACAGCGAGATGCCCTTTTCCTTCAAAGCCGCGCCAAGCGCGACCGTACCGGTCGGCTCCGACGAGCTCATATCGATGGCCACGGCGCCTTTCTTCATGCCCTTGGAGGCATTGTCGGCGCCGTCGATCAGGGCCATGCGGGCGGCCTTGCCGTCCGGCACCATGGTGACGACGATATCCGATGCCGCGCCAAGCGCTTCCAGCGTGGGCGCCACCTCGCCGCCAATCTCACCTGCGAAGCGCTGGGAGGTCTCAGAGCGCAGATCGAAGACGCGGACATCATAGCCCGCCTCGACCATGTGCCGGGCCATCGGCCAGCCCATCATGCCGAGGCCGATCCAGCCGACGACCGGTTTGTTGTCGGAAGCCATCGCTCAGACTCCCTGCTCTTTGAAGACTTCGCGGGCCACCTTGAACGCGGTGACAGCGGCCGGAAAGCCGGCATAGGTCGCGACCTGGATGAAGATTTCCGCCATCTCGTTCTTGGTCACGCCATTGTTCAGCGCGCCGAGCAGATGCAGGCGCAGTTCATGTTCCCGGCCCATCGCCGCCAGCATGGCGAGGTTCAGCATGGAACGGGTCTTCAGCTCCAGCCCGTCCCGGCCCCAGCAGGCGCCCCAGGCGTGGGTGGTGACGAACTTCTGCAGGATCATCGAGAACTCGTCCGCATTGTTGAAGCTGTTCTCGACATATTCGTTGCCGAGCACCTTCTTGCGGGTTTCCATGCCTTGTTCAAAAAGTTGATCCAGATCCATTGGGGTCCTCCTCCCTTGTTTTCATAATTGTATACGAAAGTACCGGGCCGGGCCGGGCCTGACCAGCGGGCGCCCCGGAACGAGCCGCAACCGCAATCGGCAAGAAAGCGGGACTATTCTTTCCGAGAGGCGGCACGGATCAGGGCGCGGTAGAGGCGCTGTTGCGCCCGGTTGAATACCAGGAATTCCGGGTGCCACTGCACGCCGAAAAACAACCGGTCGCCTTCGCTTTCGATCCCCTGCACCATGCCCCGCCGGTCACGCGCGGAAACTTTCAGCCCGTAGCCAAGCTCATCCACGGACTGGTGATGGATGCTGTTCACCCGGCACCAGCTGACGCCCAGCATCTCATGCAGGCGCGAGCCGACATCGATCTCGATCCGCTTCACCGGAAGCGGCGTCCGGCGGGCGCGGGCACCGGGATAGGCCTCGGAAATCTCGCTGTGCAGGGTGCCGCTGAAAAACACGTTCAGGATCTGTGCCCCCCGGCAGATGCCGAGCACAGGCCGCTTGCCGTCCCGGAAGTGATCCAGCAGGGCGAGTTCGAAGGCGTCCCGTTCCGGGTCGATGCCCTCTTCTATCGCCACCTCGCCGCCATAGAGCGTCGGCGCCAGATCGCTGCCGCCGCCGATGATCACGCCGTCCAGCGCATCCGCATCGAGCGGCCGGTCCGGGCCAAGCCGCACGCTGCGCCCGCCGGCACGCCAGATCGCGAACCGGTGAAAGGACAGTGGAATCAAACCGGATTTGCTTGAGGTGGAAATCCCGATCAGCGGGCGTGATGACGTACCGCTCATTCGACACCGAACAGGCGGCGCAAACGTCCCGGAAAACTGGCTTCCGTCGCCGCGCGGAAACCGGCGATGGCTTCTTCAAGCCGCGAAGGATCCGCCGCCAGCTCCTCCACCGTGACCCAGCGGTTCCATTCGGTTATCGCGGACCAGGAAGGATCGCCAAGATCGGCGTTCGGCAGCCGGTAATGATAGGTCGGGCGCGGTTTGATCAGAACGTCCTTCGTCCGGCTCCGCACCTGGTCCGGCGCCAGATGCGCGAACAGCGGCAGCATGTCGAGCTCCCGGTTCCGGGTCGGGTTCATCAGCAGGTAATCGTCGATCATCGTTTCGAGATCCGCCGGATAATCGGCGGCAAGGATCTTCCGGGCATAGCTTTCCGGGAAATGCGCGGTGTGCGGCAGAATGCGGCGGGTGATATCCACCGCGACGGCATCCCTCAGGCTTTCGGACCGCAGCAGGTAGGCCTGCAGGACATGCAGGATTTCTTCCGGCGCACCGGTCGCGACCTCGACATTCAGATGCAGCCCGAAGGCGTAAAGCGCGCTTTCGCGGGTGCCGAGGGCGCCATGCCGGCGCAGGAGCGAGAACACGTCGTCGAGGTCACCCAGACGGGACCAGGGGATCGGCGGGAATACGATCTCCACCGGCACCAGACCGGTCAGGGCCTCGCCGAGCGGGCCGCGCCAACCTTCCGGCAGCTCGAGATCGCCGAACAATGTGCCGGAGCCGTCCGGGTCATCCTCCCGGCCTGCATTGTCATGCACATACTGGAGATCCAGCTCGACGGTCGTCTCGCCCCATTCTTCGTGATGCAACAGGGTGCGGTGAGCGTCTATTTTTTCCGCCTTGCCGCCAAACGCATCCTGCAGAAGCTCCACGGTCCGGTCGACAGAGAGCCCGGCGAATTCCAGCTCGACACCGACCCGGCGCAGCTTTCCCTCGGCGGTCCGTTCCCTGGGCGGCGGTTTCGGCAGCGGGAGCATCGGCATCCCGGCTATTTGCTCTCGTAGGATATGTTCGTCACCTCGACGGATTGCGGGCCACGCGGCGTGCGCACCTCGACCACGTCGCCGATTTCCGCTTTCAGCAAGGCCCGGGCAATCGGCGCGATCCAGCTCACCTCGCCACGCTCAAGGTCCGCCTCATCGATACCGACAATGCGCACCGTGCGCTCTTTGTCTTCTTCATCCGCATAGGTCACGGTCGCACCGAAAAACACCTGATCCTTGTTCGGCTGCTGCAGCGGATCGACAATTTCCGATGCTTCCAGCCGCTTCAGAAGAAACCGCATGCGGCGGTCAATCTCGCGCAGCCGCTTCTTGCCGTAGATGTAATCGCCGTTCTCCGAGCGGTCGCCGTTTCCGGCGGCCCAGGACACAATCTCAACGACCTTCGGACGCTCTTCCCGGCGCAAGTGCTTCAGCTCATCCTGCAGCGCCTTGAAGCCGCGCGGGGTGATGTAGTTCTTGACGCCTTTCGGGGAGGGATCGGGGATCTCGTCCTCTTCCTCGAAGTCGCTGTCGTTCTCTTTGACGAAGGCTTTGCTCATCTCTGCTTTCTGGCCGTCATTAAACGCGGCAGGCTGGACACGCGGCTGGTTTCCAGAGTGCAGGCATCGTCTCGCCTGTTCAAGCAGACCTGTTGCCTGACCTGGCATCGTCATACGCTACTGAAGTGAAATAGCGTGGGGACGGGAAAGTTCCATGAGAAGCACCAAACAGATCCATGTGGTCGGATGCCACGCCGCGGGCGAGGTTGGCGATGTCATTGTCGGCGGGGTCACACCACCGCCGGGCGACACGATCTGGGAGCAGGCCCGCTGGATCGCCAAAGACGGAACGCTCCGGGATTTCATACTGAACGAGCCGCGCGGCGGCGTCTTCCGGCATGTGAACCTGCTGGTGCCGCCGAAAGATCCGCGCGCGGCCATGGGCTGGATCATCATGGAGCCGGTGCATACCCCGCCCATGTCCGGCTCCAACTCCATCTGCGTTTCCACCGTCCTGCTGGAGACCGGCATCGTGCCGATGGAAGAGCCCGTGACCCGCTTCATGCTGGAGGCGCCCGGCGGTCTGGTCGCGGTCGAGGCGCAGTGCCGGGACGGCAAGGCGGAAAGCATCACGGTGCGCAACCATCCCTCCTTCGCCGCCGCCATCGACGTGCCGCTGGAGGTGGAAGAGTATGGCACGCTGACGGTATCGACTGCCTATGGCGGCGACAGTTTCGTCATCGTCGACGCGGATGCCCTCGGCTTTAGCATCCGGCCGGACGAAGGCCGCGCTCTCGCGGATCTCGGAGCCAGGCTGACCCGCGCGGCGACGGAACAACTCGGTTTCAGCCACCCGACGAACCCGGACTGGCGGCACATCTCCTTTTGCCTCTTCGCAGGCGGCCTGACAGACAGCGCCAAAGGGCTTGAGACCCGGCATGCCGTCGCCATCGAGCCCGGCAAGATCGATCGGTCGCCAACCGGAACGGCTCTTTCCGCCCGCATGGCCCTGCTCCGGGCCACGGGCCGCATGCAGGTCGGGGACCGGCTCACCGCCCGCTCCATCATCGACTCGACCTTCACCGGCCGGATCGAGGAAGAGACCGAAATCGGCGGGCTGGCGGCGATCATTCCCTCGATCACCGGCAGTGCCTGGATTACCGGGAATTTCCAGTATCTGCTGGATCCGACAGATCCCTGGCCCGGTGGCTACCGGGTCGGCGATACCTGGCCCCTGCTCCCGGGCTGACAGGGCAGTCAGGCAGGTTCAGCCTTCCGTGGCCGGTTTCGTTGCCGATTCCATGCTGTGGCGGAGTCTCTGCAAACGGCTGTCGGACAGCCGGTAGGCCCAGCTTGAGAGCCGCTCCACATTGGCGGCGGCAAAGGATTTGGCTTCTTCCGTCGCGTCCGGGGCGACATTGATCGAGAAATGCGTCCAGGTTTCCATGACACCGTCGGCGCCCGGAACTTCCGCGAAATCGACGATCACGGTGAGGCCGCTTCTGGTCTGATAAATCGCGTTGCCAAGGGACGGCTCGAAAGTCATGCCCTGCATCGCCCGGACATTCTCGAATTTCAGCTCCGACAGGCCGTCCGTGATCTCGTTCACTGTGTAGAACGTCGCCAGTTGCCGGCCTTCCGGCATATTCATCAGCTTGAACGGCTTCTCGCTGTCATCCATGCGGCGGACTTCCAGCACCTCGCCGCTCGGGCTCGTCAGATGGATCTCCTGGATCCGGTCGGCGCCGATATCCACCACTGCCTCATCCGTCCACGAAGCCACGCGATGCACATCATCGACCTGACCATGCGCGAGCCATGAGCGGGCATCCTTGTTCTGCCGCAGATAGAGCATCGCACCGCCGCTACCGCTCGTCCGGTCACTTCCGATCAGCGCATCGACAATGGCGTCGCCGCCCCGGCCGAGCAGCCGCACCCGGGTCGCCCCGGAGCCTGCTTCCGTCACATCGGAGACGCCGAGCCGGGCATAGCGTGCCGGATCGGCCGTCTTCGCCTCGACCAGCGTCAACTCCGCCAGCGAGAGAATGAAATCCCGGACCCGGCCCGTGTCCGCCGGATAGCCGCCCTGTTCCGCAATGCGCCAGGTCCCGTCCTCCCGGACGATACTGACCTGCTCGACCGCGCCATCCTTGTTCCAGGACATCTCGACCCGGGCGATATCCGGGATCTGCTGCTCCAAACCCGGAAAAGCCGGGGCGTTGTCCAGCACGGAGATCGTCGCATCATGGCGCCAGAGAACGGCAAGCACCGCAGCCAAGAGCACCGCTCCAGTGACAGAGGCCAGAATTCCCAGCGAACGCAAGCTCAGCATCGGTCTCTCCCTAACCGGCGGCCACGGACGCATGACGGCGCCGGCGGCGCAGACTGCGCCAGAAGGCAAGGATAAGCGCCAGGATCGTAATCAGGATCGGCACCAAAGCGATATTGTAGAACCAGAGCTCTGTCTCCAGCCGGTCGACATCCTCCCGGACCGAACGCTGCACGGCACGCAGCTCACCGCGTATCCGGAGGATCTCCTGCCGGTATCCCTCGATCTCTGCCTGTTCCTGCTCGGTCACAATGGCGGCCGAGCCGTCCGGCATGCCGCGCCGCAGCGCGTCAAACCGCTGCTGTGTTTCCGCCAGGGTCTTTTGCAACTGCTCTTCGCGGGCGGCGTATTGCTTCTCCGCCTCACGCTCGATCTGCTCCAGCACCTCGAACGGACGGGAGGTGGAGCCCCGGCCGCGCAGGCCCAGAAGCGTGCTGCTGCCGGACAGGGCATCGAGGCTGTTCAGCACGAAGTCGCCATTGCCCGACACCGGCACCGGCACCCGGCGGCCGAAGAACTGCTGCACCCGGACCCAGAACCGGTCTGCCAGCACATCGCTGTCGGCAACGACGATCACATCGAGCGGCGCGGTCGATTTCGTCAAGACCTGCGGGAACTTCGCCTTGTAGGCGGCGTCATCTTCCGCACTCGGCGCGTCTTCGCCTTCCTTCACCGCCTTTTCCGGCGGGCCGTCGGGGAACGCCGTCGTGACACTGTCCGCAGTCAGGCGCGCGGCGACGACCAGCGCTTCCGGGCCGGGCTGATAGCTGCGCAACAGGGCTTCCGGGGAGCGCATGCCCTTCACCTGTCCGACATCCAGCTCGGCCGAGCCGAGCGAGGTCGAGATCAGGGGCGTCATCGTCACCACCGCATCCTCCGCCAGCGCGATATGTCCCGCACTGGCAACGGCCAGCGTGTCCACATTCGTCGTGATCGGTGAGGATTGGTCGATATTACTGCCCTTGAGTTCCAGCCAGGCCACGTAATCCACCGGCCTCCGGCCCTCGCCCGGCTGCACCTTGCGCGCGGTCATCCGGTCGGCCGCGATCCGGGTCGGGTCGTAGATCACGCCCCAATGATCAAACAGGGTCGCGAGAGTGCTGCTTTCCGGGGTTGTCTGGCCAAAGAACTGGGCCTGGCCAGCTTCGGACTCGGCATAGGGATCAACGAAGATCAGCGCCTTGCCGCCGCCAAGCAGGAACTGGTCGATGGCGAACTGCGCGCGCGGCCCAAGCTCGGCGGTATGGGCCAGCATCAGCACGGTAACGTCGTCCGGGATCTTGTCGAAATCCGCGTTCAGGTACCGGGTCTCGTAGGTCGCGCCGATCTGGTCCGCGATGATATACGGCGCCACCGGCGTCTGCTGCCCCATGGCGTTCATCCGCACCGTGCCCTGCATCGGCAGGCTGGTGACGATGCCGAGCACTGTGCGCTTCGGTTTCGCAAGAGCGTAGATCAGGCGCGAGATATCATATTCGAGGAAAGTTTCCCGCTCCGGCTGCAGAAACGGGATGACTTCGAGATCGTCGGTCAGATTGGTGCCGGAGAGGCCGAAGAACACCTGCTCCCCGCCTTCCTGCAACGGTATCTGCTGCAGCCCGTCCGCCACGGCGCGGTCTTCAAGCTCCGTGAAAGGCGCCGGATCGTAAATCTCGACGCGGACCTTGCCGTCTGACCGGGCGGCGTATTCGCCAAGCAGATCCCGCACCCGTCCGGCATAAATGCCGTAGAACGGAACCTCCCGTCCCAGTGCCTCCGAATAATAGAACTTCAGGGTGACCGGCTCCACGATGCTCTCAAGCAGCTCTTCGGTCCCGTCAGAGAGCGAAAAGAGCCTTTCCTCGGTCAGGTCGAGCCTGGTCGAGGTGAACAGGGCCGAGGACAGCACGTTCAGCGCCAGGAAAAGCGTCAGCAGCAGGAACAGGGCTGCGACAGCCAGGCGTCCCTGCGTGAAAAAGCTGCTGCGGGGCCCGGCGGAGGCGGTTGGGGCCGGGGAGGTCATGTCAGAGGGCGCGCTCATCCTATTCCGCCTTCTTCCAGTCGATGACATAGGCATTCGCGGTCAGCGCGATGACAATCGCGGAGCCGAAGAAGATCAGGTCGCGCAGATCGATCACACCGCGCTGGATAGCCTGAAAATGCGTCATGAAGCCGAAGCTGGCGATGGTCTGGACCAGCTCGCCCGGCGCCCAGTTCTCGAAATAGTTCAGCAGGATCGGTGAGCCCGCCACGGTAAAGAGGAAGCAGACCGCCGCCGTTACAACAAAGGCGATCACCTGGTTCTTGGTCATCGCCGAGATCAGCGAGCCGATGGCCATATAGGCGCCTGCCATCAGATAGCTGCCGAGGTAGGACGCGACGATGACGCCATTATCCGGGTTGCCGAGATAATTGACGCTGATCCAGAGCGGGAAGGTCAGAACCAGCGCGACACCGGTAAAGGCCCAGGCCGCCAGAAACTTTCCGAGCACGGCCTCGACCATGGTGATCGGCAGGGTCAGCAGGAGCTCGATGGTGCCGAGCCTGCGATCCTCGGCCCAGAGCCGCATGGACAGGGCCGGTACCAGAAACAGATAGAGCCACGGGTGAAAGCCGAAGAAAGGCTGCAGATCCGCCTGGTCGCGGGCGAGAAACCCGCCGACGAAGAACGTCATCGTTCCGGCCATGACCAGAAAAATGACGATGAAGATATAGGCCAGCGGCGTGGCGAAATAGGCGGCGAATTCACGCCGGAAGATCAGACCGATATTACGCATGGCCCGTGACCTCGCGGAAATAATCATCCAAGCTGGCGGAGCCGGAACGCGCCTTCAGATCCGCGGGCGTGCCATCCGCCAGTACACGGCCCCGGGCAATGATCATGGCCCGGGTACAGACCGCGTCGACCTCTTCCAGAATATGGGTGGAGACAATGATGCATTTCTCCGCCGCCATGCCCTGGATCAGACCACGCACCTCGTGCTTCTGGTTCGGATCGAGACCGTCCGTCGGCTCGTCCAGGATCAGCACTTCCGGATCGTGGACCAGCGCCTGCGCCAGACCGACCCGGCGTTTGAAGCCCTTGGACAGGGTTTCTATCGGCTGCATGACCACATCCGCCAGACGGGTCTGCACGATCACCCGCTCGACGGCGTCCGCCACGTCTTTCTCGGCAATGCCGCGAATCCGCGCGACGAAGCAGAGAAAGGACAGCGGCGTCATGTCCGGATAGGCCGGCGCGCCCTCGGGCAGGTAGCCGATCGCGGCCTTCACCGCCTGCGGCGCCTGCCGGACATCATGCCCGGCGACAAGCGCGGTTCCGGCTGTCGGCGCCAGGAAACCCGAAATCATTTTCATGGTGGTGGATTTGCCGGCCCCGTTCGGACCGAGGAAGCCCAGAACCTCTCCGCGCCCAACCTCGAACTCCAGGCCGTCAACGGCCGTGATCGAACCGAAACGCTTGGTCAGCTTCCGAATGGATAATAGTGCGCTCATGGATTTGCGAACCTGGCCCCAATCGGCATCTGCGATATGCCTTCCTGCTCGTGTACCCGATCTCACAGAAAATTCAAAGGACTGGGTTTTCACCAGGATTGATTATCTAATAGCTTTTTGGCCAAACTGGCAGACGCGGATAGCCGGAGCGAACAGCTTGTCTGACGATGTAGCGAAACCGCGTGGCCGGAACAGCCCGCTTTGGCGACGGGTGCATACTCTTTCCGGGCTGGTTCTGTTCACTTACGTCGCCACCCATCTGCTGAACCATGCCGCCGGTATCCTCTCCATCGAGGCTCTGCTGACGAGCGGCAAATGGTTCATGATCTTCTGGCACCAGGCGCTCCCCACGGCAGCCCTTTATTCCGCCCTGACGCTGCATCTGGCTATCGCGCTTGTCGCGATCTTTCGGCGGGACTCCCTCCGGGGCATGAGCCGGGCGGAGATCGCCCAGCTCACGCTCGGTCTTTCCATACCGGTCTTTCTGATCAACCACGCGATGGGCACCCGCGCCCTGGACGAGTTTTTCGATGCCGACCCGTCCTATCTCTATGTCCAGCTGGTGGTCTGGAAGTTCGCACCGCATTACATCGTCAGCCAGACCCTACTGCTTCTGACATCATGGATTCACGGCTGCATCGGTCTGCATCTCTGGCTGCGGTTCAAACCGGGATACCGCCGGCTTCTGCCACTCTGGCTCACCCTTGCCGTGATGGTGCCAACCCTCTCCCTCGCCGGTTTTGTCGCTTCCGGCATGGAAGTGCTGCGCATGGCGGAAGACAGCGCATGGCTGGGCTTCGTTCTCAAGTCTTTCGCGCTGCCCCGGGGCGCGGAACAGCAGGCATTTCTGACCTGGGTGCGTACCGTCGAGTACAGTTATTATGGCTTGGTTCTTCTGGCTTTTGCCGCCCGGTCCGTGCGCCTGCATATCCTGAAGAAGACCGAGCCGGACGTCACCCTGACCTATCACACAGGCCAGAAAGTGGGACTGCGTGCCGGTGCCACCATCCTAGAGACCAGCCGGCGTGCCGGCATCCCTCACGCCTCCGTCTGCGGCGGCCGGGGACGCTGTTCGACCTGCCGGGTGTGGATCGGCAGCGGACTGGATACCCTGCCACCGCCCTCCGAGCTTGAAGCCAAGGTTCTGAAACGGGTCGGCGCACCGGACAATGTGCGGCTCGCCTGTCAGACCGTCCCCACCGTCGACCTGGAAGTGACGCCCCTGCTGCCGCCGGCGCAGGCACGTGTCGAGGATACGGGGGCCCGGCCGGATTATCACGCCGGGCAGGAGCGCGACATCGTCGTGCTGTTTGCCGATATCAGGGGCTTTACCGAGCTGACCGAACAGCGCCTGCCCTATGACACGGTTTTCATCCTGAACCGTTACTTTTCCGAAATGGGCCATGCCATCGAAAGCGCGGGCGGACGCATCGACAAATTCATCGGCGACGGCATCATGGCCCTGTTCGGCATCGACCGGGGCATGAAGGTTGGTGCCCGCAACGCCATTCTGGCGGCCCGCTACATGGGCGAAAACCTGCAACGGCTGAACGCTTCACTGGCGGCGGATCTGGACAAGCCATTGCGTATCGGTATCGGTATCCATGGCGGCCCGGCCATTGTCGGCGAGCTTGGTTACCGGGACACGATGGGCCTGACCGCGGTCGGCGACACGGTGAATACCGCAAGCCGTCTCGAAGCCCTGACCAAGGAGCATGGCGTCCAGCTCATCCTCTCGGAGGCCGTGATCACGGCGGCGGACCTCGTCCTGGAGATCGGGGAGCGGGCTGAAATCACCGCACGCGGACGGGAGCAGAGTGTCAGCGCCCGCCTGATTGAAGACGTAACCGCACTACCGGCCGCGCTCAACGAGCGCGGCGGTCGTGTTCAACCGGAATAGATCTTTCCCGCCGGTTAACCTCGGGGGTCGCGGTACGCACAACCCGGATAACCGTGTTTTTCAGCTGCTCGACCTCGCCACCCAGCTTCTGGGTCGCCATGGAGACATCACTGGAAAGCGATCCCACCCCCTGGGCATCCCGGGAGACAACGGCAATCCGTTCCGAGACCTCCCGCGCGCCGGCGGCAGCTTCGGTCACATTGCTTGCGATTTCACGGGTTGCCTGATCCTGACTCTGGACGGCGGCGCTGATTTCCTCGCTCTTCTCGTTGATGTTGGCGATCGTTTCGATGATGCTTGTGATCGCCTTGACCGCATCTGAAGTAACCTGCAGCATGCCGTTGACTTCTCCGGTGATCGACGCCGTCGATCCCTGCGTCTGGTTCGCCAGATTTTTCACTTCGGAAGCCACCACGGCGAAGCCTTTTCCGGCTTCACCGGCCCGTGCCGCCTCGATCGTGGCATTCAGCGCCAGAAGATTGGTCTGCTCGGCGATATCATTGATCAGGCCAACCACTTCTCCGACCTTCTTTGCGGCTTCCGACAGGCTTTCAACAACCGCCCGGGACTGTTCCGCCTGGGAAGCCGCCGACCTTGCGATCTCCGCGCTCTGGTCAACATGGCTCGAGATTTCGGCAATGGAGGCCGCAAGCTCTTCCGCGGCCGATGCCACGGCTTCCGCATTGACGAGGGATTCCTCGGATGCGGCGCTGACCGCTGTAGCGTTTTCACCAAGATTTTGCGCCGACCCCGCCATCTGATCCGCGATGCCGTTAAGATGGGCCGACTCACTTTGAACGCGCGTCCAGACTTCGGTCGTTTCAGTCTCGACAGTGTCGGCCATTTCATTCAGTGAGCGGCTTCTGTCATCTGCCGCCGCTTTCTCCGAGGCAGCTTGAGCCGCACGGGCTTCCGCAATCTCCGCCGTTGCATCCCGCAACTTGGTGACCGCATCCATCAGGCGCCCGATCTCCGCCTTGTAGCCCTGCGGCACGGCGACAGTGGTATTTCCTCCGATAACCTCATCAATCAGCTCCACCGCCTGTCGGATCGGCTTCAGGATCGATCCGGCGATCACGAAACTGGCGAGAGCACTGATGATCGCCGCGAGCGCCGTCGCATAGAGCAGCATTTGCTCGGTGGCGTGCTCATGCTCTTCGGCCCGAACGGCGGTCTTCTGCGTGAAGGCGATCACCCGTTCCGTGGTCCCCTCCAGACTCCTGATGAAAGCGTCCTCTTCTTTCGCGACAGCTTCAATCGCCGCCGCAAGACCTTGGCGATCACCGGTCCGGAGCTGATCGAAAAGCGCTTGAACACCTTCTTCGTAACTCTTGTGGCCCTCAAGCAGCGAAACGATGCTTTGATCGACGCTGTTGTAATGTGCGAGCGCTTCGTCATTCAGCGCCCGTTCGACGGCGATGTCGTGCATCACATGCACGGCTTCACCTTCTTCGACAACAAGTTTGGAATACTTTTGGAACGCCTTGATTTCCTCGTCGAAATGCTTGCGCGCTGCCGCACGCACGTCGTCTGCAAACGAAGAGACGTGCATTTCTTCGCCGTATCGAACGGCCCGCTCGAAATGTATCGCCTGTTCGAGCTGATGGGTTGTCATCTTCGTCAGCAGCGCCGAAATCGGAACGTCCAGTTCTGCGATTTCTTCAATCTCGTTTCCGATAGCCCGAAGCTGCGTTCCCGTGAAGGCAGCAAGCCCGAGCAGAAAGGCAATGCTGATGACGAGTAGAGCGGCCATCCGAGTCCGGACGGAGAGCGAATTCAACATAATTAAGATTCCAGCCAGAGATCCTAGATTCATGCGGATAGTCAGCGCTTGCGATTAACAAATCATTTACGTGACGAATTACTCGGGTTTCTTTTTATTCAGGCCCATATATTGCCGGGGAGATGCTCCAAATACCTTCGTGAAAGCGGCGGAAAATGCACTCGGGCTCCGATAGCCGCAATCAAGTGCAACCACCGTCACCGGCCTGCCGGCAGCCAACATTTCAAGAGCGGCCAACAAGCGGCAACGCTGCCGCCATTCCGCAAAGGAATAACCTGTCTCGGACAAAAACAGCCGGGTCAGGGTGCGTCCGCTGGCGCCGGCCATGCGGGCCCAGCCATCCAGGTCGCGCTCGTCGGACGGATCACCGATCATTGCCAGCGCGACACTGGCCGCGCGCGTGTCCGACGGGATCGGCAGATGCAGATCGGCGGGGACGAGCTCCATGAGTTCATCGGCAATGACCGCCGCCAGCCGGTCACTCCGCGCTCCCGCGGGGTGTTCTTTCAGATGAACAATCAAATGCTTGAGTAAAACGGGGACCGTGACAACGCTGCAACGCGCTGGAATAGGGATCTCCGGCTCATCCGGCCGGGCCTTGCGGATATAGAGCGAGACGAAATCCGCATCGCTGATCGCCCGGACCCGGTGCGGCACCCGGGCGGGAACCCAGACAGCCATGCCGGACGGTACAGACCATTGCCCCTCCTCGGTCCAGACCTGGAGCAGCCCGCGCTCGGCATGAACGAACTGAGCCCGGTCATGGTGATGCTCGCCCGTGTCATGGCCCTGGGCAAAGAAGGTCCCGAAGGCCATGATCTGCGGTGCCGTCGCGCCGAGGGCGGCGACCGCGTCCCGGATCGGCGAACCATGTCCGTTTGTCGATAGTTTTTGGCTTTTCATCGCAAGACAGACGATACGGCACATGCCATCCTGTGACCAGAACTTTGGGAGGCTCACCATGAATCCGCGCCGCTTGCTGCTGCTCAATCTGGGCCATGCGCTCGATCATCTCTTCATGCTGCTGTTTCCGGCCGTGGCCGCTCTTGCCGCCGCCGATATCGGGGACAGTTACGGGGCGGTGCTGGTGCTTGCCACCGGCAGCTTCATCGCTTTCGGCGCCTGCTCGCTTCCGGCGGGCTGGCTCGGGGATCGCTGGGGCCGGGAGCGGATGATGCTGATTTTCTTCACCGGGATCGGCGGCGCCAGCATCCTGACCGGGTTTGCCACCTCATTCTGGCATCTGGCGGCCAGCCTCACGCTGATCGGCGTGTTCGCGGCGATCTATCACCCGGTCGGCATCGCCATGGTGGCCAAGGGTGGCGGTAATCTGGGCCGCCGGCTTGGCGTGAACGGTGTGTGGGGGAATATGGGTGTCGCCGCGTCGGCACTGGCCATCGGCGCCTTTGTCGATTTCGCCGGCTGGCGCGCGGCCTTTTTCCTGCTCGGCGGACTTTCCATCCTGGCCGGTGTCTACTGGTCCCGGCTGCATCCCGAGATGGCCCCGCAGACCGCACAGGCACGCAGCGCCGATCATGGCCCGCCCGCGCCCGGCTGGCAGCGGGTCCTGCTCGTCATCGGCATCTCGGCGGCGATCGGCGGCTTTATCTTCAACTCGATGACCGTTGCGCTACCGAAAGTACTGGATGACCGGCTCGCTGCTTTCTCTTATTCCGCGACCGAGGTCGGTGCCATCGCAAGCGCTGTCTACGCCCTCGCCGCCTTCTCCCAGATCGTCGTCGGCCGGGCCATCGATAAATATTCGATCAAGCCGATCTTCCTTGCCGTCACGGCCGGTCAGGCCATCGCTCTTTTCATCGCGGTAAATCTCGATGGCTGGGCCATGGTCGTCGCCTCCATGGCCGTCATGGTTCTGGTGTTCGGACAAATTCCGATCAACGACACGCTGGTCGCGCGCTACACGCCGGACCATTGGCGCGGCCGGGTCTATGCCGTGAAATATGTTCTGACCTTCACGGTGTCGGCTGCCGTGGTCCCCGGCCTCTCCTGGCTCTATGACGCGGGTGGAGGGTTCCCGGCCATGTTCCTCGGAGCAGCCGTGGCCGCGGCAATCATCACCGCGACGGTGACGCTTCTGCCCCGCGCCCCGTCCGCTGCCGTTGCGGCAGCGGAATAGGGCACGGAAAGCCGGTCAGACCTGGCGCATTTCCGCCAGGAATCGCTGCACCACCTGGCTCAGGTCGCCGGATTTCGCCGAGACCTTCTCCGAGGCGCTCAACACCTCTCCCGAGATCGCCGTGGTCTCGCGCGTCGCCTCGCTGACCCCGCCAATATTCTCGTTGGCGGACCCGGTACTGGCGGCGGCATCGCTCACATTGCGGGCAATCTCCTGGGTTGCCGCGCTTTGCTCTTCCACAGCCGTTGCCACACCGGCCGAGATCCGGTTGATTTCCTCGATCCGCTCGGCAATGTGCTGGATGGACGAAACGGTGTGCTGCGTATCGTCCTGGATGGTCTGGATCTGGGTCGAGATCTCCTCTGTCGCCTGGGCCGTCTGGGTGGCCAGGTTTTTCACCTCGGAGGCAACCACGGCAAAGCCCTTGCCGGCCTCACCGGCACGGGCCGCTTCGATGGTGGCGTTCAGGGCCAGCAGGTTGGTCTGCTCGGCGATATCGGTGATCAGTTTCACCACTTCGCCGATCTTGGCGGAATTGTCGGCAAGCCGGTGAACCAGCACGCGGCTCTGCTCCGCATCCTCCACCGCCTGATCGGCCACCTGGGTCGATCGCGAGACCTGCTGTGAGATCTCCGTGATCGAGGCGGAGAGTTCTTCGGCGGCGCTGGCCACCGTCTGCACATTCTCCGTCGCCTGGTTCGAGGCCGAGGACGCCATGCCGGCCATGTTGCTGGACCGGTCCGCCGTCTGGGTCAGGCTGTTGGCCGAGCCACGCAGGTTTTCGGCCGCCTCGGAAACGGATTTCAGGGTCTCCGTCGCCGTGCTGTCGAAATCCCGGGTCAACTCCTCGATGCGCTTCGTCCGCTTCTCCCGCCGCTCCTGGTCCATCCGCGAGGCTTCCTGCAATTCCTCCGCCTTCAGCATGCTTTCACGGAACACCATGACCGCCTTGGCCATCTCGCCCATCTCGTCACCGCGCTCCGTCATCGGCACCTCGGTGCTGGACTCGCCAGCGGCAAGCCGCCCCATCACATCGGTCAGGGCCTTCACCGGCCGGGAAATACCGCGCGCGATCAGAAAGGCCGCCGCCAGGCCGATCACGACACAGATCAGTGTCGCCACGACCGAGAGGATCTCCGTCTTTACAATCCCGTCCCTGGCTTCCGAGCCAATCATGGTCTGCTCGTCCCGGATCGCCTCATAGGCACCGGCCGCGTCCACAAGGATGGCCGCAGCCACGGGCCTCAGCTCTTCATCGAGAATACCGTTGAGGGAAACGACAAGATCGCGGACAGACAGCAATCCTTCCTGATAGGCGGCGACGCTCGACTTGAGGGCCTCGGTCAGTTCGTCATCCTGGCCAAACTGAAGATTGGCGACCAAATCCTCAAAGCTGGTTTCCAGCGGCCCGCGCTCGGCATCGACCAGAGCAAAGGTTTCCGCCTGCTGATCCAGCAGATAGCGGTTCAGCTCAGCGCGCTGAATCAGCAAGCTGCGCAGCACCTGGCCGGCCTTGTAAGCCAGCTCCGCGTCATAAGCCTCGTTGGCTTCCGCCATGATCGCCGTCAGCTTCTTTTCCAGATCGGAGCCCAGCTTGTTGATCTCCGCACTCGCGACGTCGCGCCGCTCGCGGCTCGCGACAACGGTTTCGAAAGCCGCCCCGTAACCGGTGAGTTTGGTCTGGATGTTTGCCAGACGTGCGCGTGCACTGTCGGTCGCGGCACCGGCCTCTGCAATCTCGAGGTCCTTGCGCACGGCCGAGACGCCCTCTTTCGCCTTCTCGGCGGACTCGGCACTGCCATCGACGAGAAACTGCTGCACTCCAGCCGCGGTCTTAAGGAGATCCGCGCGGGCGGCAGACACCTGCGCGGCCTGGTCGGTCAGTTGCTGATAACGGGTCAGGGCACCGCCAGCCTGCAGCAGGCCAAAAAACGATGCGGCGCTGTTGAGCACCAGAAGGATCAGGATCCCGCCGATGCCGATCAACAATTTCACGCCAAACTTCATGTCGTTCAACCTTGAGAACATTTGCTCTCATCCCCCCTTCGTTTCCATATCTGGCGTCGGCCATCTTTTGTGGCGGTATCGTCAGACTTTAGCTAAAGCTCGGTTAAAATTTTCTTTCAATTGTCTAAATCTCTGATTTTCAACATAAAAGTGACTTGTTCCATATTTTTCCATAGCTGGCAATGCTATGGCATATTACGCCACCAAAGATAGTTCGGCTAAGAAACGACTTCAGCAAGGGGGAATCACATGGGCAACGGACATACTTACGAAGTCTTCGCGGTGCGGTATGCACATAACGGCAAGCGCATGCGGAACGAGAACTTCGTGTTTCCGGACGCTCACGATGTGGCCATGCCATTGGATTACTTCGTCTGGGTCATCCGGAACGAGGAGCGGACCTTTGTCGTCGATACCGGTTTCGGCGAGGTTGCCTCGCTGAAACGGGGCTCCCCGCTCTTGCGGTCGACGACCGAGGGACTGGCCCTGCTCGGGATCGACGCCGCCGAGGTCGAGGACGTCATCATTACGCATATGCATTATGACCATGCGGGCGGGATCGGGGAGTTCCCGAAGGCGACCTTCCATATCCAGGATTCCGAAATGGCCTATGCCACCGGCCGCTGCATGTGTTTCGAGGCGGTGAAGAAGCCCTTCGAGGTCGAGGATGTCGTCGCCATGGTGCGCAAGGTCTATGGCGGACAGGCGAAATTCCACGATGGCGATACGGAGCTCGCGCCCGGCCTCAGCATTCACAAGATCGGCGGGCACTCGGCCGGGCTGATGTGCGTGCGCGTGCGCACCGAGCGCGGCTGGATCGTGCTGGCTTCAGACTGCGCGCATTTCTACGAGAACATCCGCGAGCGCAAACCGTTCGTGATCTGTTACGATCTCGGCGCCATGATGAACGGCTTCAATACGCTGGAACTGCTGGCGGACAGCCCGGACCATATCGTGCCCGGGCATGACCCTCTGGTGATGGATTACTATCCGGCCCCGTCGCCGGATCTGGAAGGCGCCGTTGTGCGGCTCGACGTGATGCCGAAAACAGGCTGAGGCGCCTTTCGCAGGTGTCTGCTCAGACCTCTTTCAGAAAGTCGTCAACCTCGACCTGATAGCCCTCGATCAGCTTGTTTGTCTGGTTGAACATGCCGATCACGGCCATCAGCTCGCCGTACATTTCCTCGGTCATGCCATGGCCGCGCGCCTGCCTGGTGTGCGAACGGGTGCAATATTCGCAGCCGTTCGTCGCCGAGACCGCGACCGCGATCATTTCCTTCGTCCGGGCGTCGAGCGCACCGGGCGCCATGACTTCTTTCAACCCGTACCAGACCCGCGCCAGGGTCGGCGGATGGGACGCCAGCGTGCGCCATACATTCGGTATGAAATCGATGTTCCGGGACGACATGATGTCGTCATAGACCGCGCGGACCTCGTCCGATGCGTCCTCGTAAGCAACCGGCATGACCGTGGCGCTCATGAACCTCTCCTCTATCTCGGCTGACAGTAGGTGATGCGGGCCGGAAACCGGCCCGCATCGGGTCAATACATGTGCTGGCCACCATTGATCGACATGGTCGATCCGGTAACGAAGCCTGCATCGTCGGCGCAGAGGAAAACCACCCCGCGGGCAATCTCGTCCGCATGGCCGAGGCGGCCGACCGGAACCCGGGCGACGATCTTCTCCAGCACGTTGGCCGGCACGGCCGCGACCATATCGGTATCGATATAACCCGGCGCGATGGCGTTCACCGTGATGTTGGAACGGGCACCTTCCTGGGCCAGCGCCTTGGTGAAACCGTGGATACCGGATTTCGCGGCGGCATAATTCACCTGGCCGTACTGCCCGGCCTGGCCGTTGATCGAGCCGATATTGACGATCCGGCCGAATTTCCGGGCGCGCATGCCGTCGATCACGTTGCGGCACATGTTGAAGCAACCGCCGAGATTAGTGTCGATCACTTCCTGCCACATCTTGTGATCCATCTTGTGGATCGTGCCGTCCCGGGTGATGCCCGCGTTATTGACGACGATATCGACCGGGCCGAGATCGGCCTCGACCTGTTTCACGCCCGCAGCGCAGGCCTCAAAATCGGAAACATCCCACTTGTAGGAAGCAATGCCCGTGCGTTCCGTGAAAGCCCGCGCCCGCTCCTCGTTCCCTGCATAATTCGCTGCCACCGTGCAACCGGCATCCTTGAGGGCGAGGCTGATCGCCTCCCCGATACCACGGGTCCCACCCGTTACGATTGCGACACGCCCCATTATTCCCTCCAGTTTTTTGATTGAGCCCATATGTATTAGAGGAATTCGGAACCGGCCCCTCCGGTTCCGTCACCGGCTTTTTTATTTACCGGATTCAGTCTCGCTCGACACAGAGAGCGACGCCCATGCCACCGCCGATGCAAAGCGTTGCCAGCCCCTTTTTGGCATCCCGCTTCTGCATTTCGTGCAGCAGCGTGATCAGGACGCGGCAGCCGGACGCGCCGATCGGATGCCCGAGCGCGATAGCACCGCCATTGACGTTCACGATCGCGGGATCCCAGCCGAGATCCTTGTTCACGGCACAGGCCTGCGCCGCGAAGGCTTCATTCGCCTCGACAAGATCGAGATCGCTTGCCGCCCAGCCGGCCTTCGCGAGCGCGGCCCGGCTCGCCGGGATCGGCCCGGAGCCCATGATCGCGGGATCGACGCCGCGGGTAGCGAAGGAGACGATGCGGGCAAGCGGCGCAATGCCCCGCTTTGCCGCTTCGTCTCCGGTCATCAGGATGGCAATGGCCGCGCCGTCATTGATACCGGAGGCGTTGCCTGCCGTGACGCTGCCCTCTTTGGTGAAGGCCGGACGGAGCTTGCCGAGCGTTTCGATCGTGGTGCCGTGGCGCGGATGCTCGTCCGTGTCGACCACCGTGTCGCCCTTCCGACCGGAAATCGTTACGGGAACGATCTCATCCTTGAACTTGCCGGCTTTCTGGGCCGCCTCGGCCTTGTTCTGGGACGCCGCCGCGAAAGCGTCCTGCTCGTCCCGGGTAATCTGCCACTTGGCCGCGACGTTTTCCGCCGTATTCCCCATGTGGTAGCCGTTGAAATGATCCCAGAGCCCGTCCTTGATCATCGTGTCGATGAACTGAACATCGCCCATCTTGTAGCCGTTGCGCAGGTTCTGGGCATGCGGCGCGTTGCTCATGCTTTCCTGACCGCCGCAGACCACGATCTTGCTGTCACCGGCACGGATCGCCTGATCGCCAAGGGCGACGGCACGCAGGCCGGAGCCGCAGACCTGGTTGATCGTGATCGCCGTGCGTTCCTGCGGAATACCGGCACCGATGGCCGCCTGGCGGGCCGGGTTCATGCCCGCGGCCGCGGTCAGCACCTGACCAAGAATGGCCTCGTCGACCTCGCCTGCCTCGACCTTCGCCCGGCGCAGCGCTTCCTTGATGGCGATGACACCCAGATCCGCTCCCGACAGGGAACTCAAACCGCCGCCGAACGCACCGATCGGGGTCCGCGCAGCCCCGGCAATTACCACATCGGTCATAGTCTCTCTCCCTCGGCGCCGCTCCTGACGCCCTTTGCCAATCCGGAGGCATCGCGTGGCGATACCCCTTGCGGAGCACCGTCACACAATAGACCCCTACACGCAAATTGTGACCTGCGCTTTGCGCCAGATCAAAACCCGGATCAAACTATGAAGGATAAAGCCCGATCAGCGGAAACGCGCTGAAGACATCCGGCTCCGCGACCGGACTGGCCGCATGCACGTGGCGCGCGCCAACCTCGGAAAGGCTGTTCACGCCAAGCAGGGCGACAGCCGTCCGCACCTCATCCCGCAACAGGGAGAGCGTACGCACGACACCGGCATCACCGGCAGCCGCCAGACCGCAGCAGAACAGACGCCCCATGCCAACGGCATTGGCCCCGAGCGCGATGGCCTTGACCAGATCCGTGCCACGCTGGATCGAGCCGTCGACAACGATCTCGGCCCGCCCGGCGACCGCATCCACCACCTCCGGCAGAACATCCAGAGATCCGCGCCCGTGATCGAGCTGGCGGCCGCCATGATTGGAGACATAGACCACGTCCACGCCCCGCTCGACCGCCATCACCGCATCCTCGGCCGTGGCGATGCCTTTCAGGATCAGCGGGATGTCGTACTTCTCCTTGAAACGCTCCACATCCTTCCAGTTCAGCGCCGCCTGCCAGTCCGCGCCGGAACCGGCACGCCACGGCTTGACGAAACGCGCCGCGATATCCCTCTCGCGCCGGCTGTAATAGGCACTGTCGACCGTCAGCGAGACCGCGAAACATTTGGCATCTTTCGCCCGCTGCACCTGCTCGTCGAGCCAGCCATCGTCGCCGCGTTTGTAAAGCGCCGAGATCAACAACCCTTCGGCCTCGGCCGCGACGTCCTCGATCGGGATGGTGCCGACATTGCTCAGCATCAGGGCATTGCCGAATTCGGCCGCCGCCCGCATCGCCGTCTTTCCGCCGCCCGGCTCGAAGCTCTCCAGCGAGCCGACCGGTGCCAGCAGGACCGGCAAAGCCAGATCCTTGCCGAGCAGACGCCCGCCAACCGCAACCTCGCGCATATCGTTCAGGACCCGGGGCCGGAAGGCCACGCTGTCCAGCGCCTGCCGGTTCCGCTTCATCGTCGTCTCGGTCTCGGTCGCGCCGCGCAAATAGTTCCAGATATTCTCGCTCAGCGCCTGCTCCGCCGCCTCGACGATCTCATGCAGACATAAGAACCGTTCCGAGGGATCTGTATTGTCCGCCTCATTCATGCCGGACGTTGCATTACTCATCTGCGCTACTCACCTGATTGTTTCCTCCATCCATGCCCCGAGCGGTTCCCAGACCGCTTTCTCGGCATTTGAACTTGCCATCATGCCTACATGACCGAGCGGCACACGCAAAGTTTCGGCATGCGGTAAAGCCGCCGCCAGCGCTTCGGCCGATGGCGGCGGAACGATCCTGTCCCGCGACGGTATGACAATGGATGTCGGCAGGGTGATTTCGGCGGGATCAACGATGCGGCCGGCGATTTTCCACTGCAATCGCGCCGGCGTGTTCTCCCCGTACCAGTCAAGGAACGCCTCTGCCGCGACCGGTCCCATCAACGGCACCCCGTCATTCAGCCAGTCCTCGAGCGCGACAAAATCGATCGCTTCGGCGCCATCCGCGTCGAGCGACCGGAAGCGCAGGAATTTCTTTATGACAAGCATCGGGTCCAGCATGTGGAACAGTGCCTGCAGCAAGTCTGTGCCGACTTCATGCCCCCGGTCCGAGGCCGTTGTCAGGAACGGCCGTAGAAGCGGCAGGAACGCGGCAACGGGCGGCGCACCGGCGCTAAAGTCCCACGGGGTGGCCAACAGCCCAAGCGCCCGGATATCCGCCTGGCGCCGGGCTGCCAGTGCAAGTGCCAGCAGCCCGCCCATACAATAGCCGAGCACGATCGGCGGCTTTCCGGTAATGGCGCGGACGGCATCGAGGGCCTGATCCAGACGGCCAGCGACATAATCGGTCAGGCTGAACCGTGCTTCGCCCGGTCCGGGACGGTCCCAGTCCACAACGAACGGGCGGAAGCCGAGGCTTTCCAGATAGCGGAGCAGCGAGCGGCCGGGCCTGAGATCAAGGATGTAATAGCGGTTGATCAGCGACGGCACCACGAGCACCGGCGGGCCGTCGAGGTTCCGTGTCCCGTAATCCAGCAATGCCGTACTGCCAGACCGCCAGGCGACGGGCGCCGGTTCCGTTTCACGAACATAAGGATGCCGCCGGTACATCAGGACTGCGTCGAGCAAATCCTGGCTGCGCTCCAGAATGGCCTGGTCGACGGCAGCGACAAAGGCGTTCCAGGTTTCTGTCTCTATTCCACTTGCAAAAGCTCCCGGTCCACTTGCGGAAGGATCAGGAGTGCCGCTTCCGGCTGTCTCCCCGGCGCTGTCGCGCAGCTGCCGTTCCAGATCCCGTTGCAGTGTCGCGAGGCCGGGATTCAAGAGAGGCAAGCCGTTCCTCAAGCTCTCTGACGCGAGCCGCGAGCCGCTCCAGTTCAGCATCGCGGTCGTCAGGTACAGCGGCAAGGGGCGCGGCCCCAGCCTCGGCGGGCGCTCCGGATTCTCTGGCTTCGGGTCCGTCATCGACACCGCGTTTCTCTCCTATTGCGCCGGACCCGGCTCTTGCCGTTTCATCCGCGCCATGCGCCCGGCTGGCACCGCCAGCCCGGTAATCCGGCGCGAAGCCGTCATGCTCCCTTCCGGCAGCGTCGCCGGGTTCCGCCGGGGCCTGGGCGAACGGCATGAAGAGGGCCATCCATTGCTCGGCAAATGTCCGCATTTCCGGATCGCGCGCCATTCGGGTCGCCTGATCCTGCCACAGATCAAGAAAGCCGCGCGCCAGTGCATCATAGTCGGCCTGTTTCGACATCGTTCCTTGAGCACCAATTTTCCGCCGGTTTTTTAGGCGCCTTCGCCACCCGCCAAATCCTGAACGGGACAGGTGATTTCCGCAATATCTGTGAGAAAATTTCAATGACCGGAAAGATCATCGCAATATTTCGCATTGCAACGAAGGATTTTCCGAATACGCTTTTCGCTGTGCGATGCAATATGTCGGACACCGTGAACCCTGAACAGGGCACGGTCACAAGGGTGGAAACAAGGGGAAACCGGCATGGCAACTCAACGGAAACGGGCGGCCCAGAGCACCCCGGAGAATGGCGCGGAGGGTGCCGCGGATGCGGGCGCCAGCGTCATCACGATCAAAAAATACGCAAATCGCCGCCTCTACAACACGGCGACGAGCAGCTATGTGACGCTCGATCATCTCTGCCAGATGGTCAAGGACGGCCAGGATTTTGTGGTTTACGACGCCAAGACCGGCGAGGACATCACCCGGCCAGTTCTGACCCAGATTATTGTCGAGGAAGAGAGCAAGGGGCAAAACATGTTGCCTATCAGCTTCTTACGCCAACTCATCGGCTTCTACGGCGACAATCTGCAAATGGTTGTCCCGCGCTATCTCGAATTTGCCATGACGGCGTTCAGCAAGGATCAGGACCGCACCCGCGACTATATGCAGGAAGCGCTTGGCGGCATGTTCCCGTTTTCCAATTTCGAGGAAATGGGGAAACAGAACATGGCCATGCTCGAGAAGACCATGAGCATGTTCAATCCGTACCGCCCGCAGGACAATGAAGGCAACGAGGCCCCGCAGAGCACTCCGGCCGGCAGCGCCGGAAAACCGGCGGTCGATCCGGCTCAAGGCGCTGTGGATGCCCTGCAAACACTCCAGGAGCAGGTTGTGCAGTTGCAGCAGCAGCTCACCGCACTCAGTACCGCGAACACTCCCACGCAATCGTCCAAGAAAGACGACAAGGACGGCAATTAAGCCGTCCGGCTCCTATTTTTGCAGGATATTGGTGATTTCCCGCAGCTGCGTTCTGGCCCGGAGCAGGTAGAAGCCCTGCACCGAAAGGTGGCTCGGGAAGATCAGCCCGTCTGGTGCGCCGTTCATGATCACCAGGGGGTCGAGGGCGGCCGCGGAACGCATGGAGTCCAGCATCTGGCTCCAGGCCGATCCCAGCTCGCGATCCTTGATCACCCGGTCGAAATCGACGCCCAGCTCCCTCAGCAGCATGTAGTAGCCGTAGAGACGGCCTTTCACATTGTAGAAAATATCATCGACCTTCGTGTCCATGCCCCAGCCGCCGGCATGCGCCAGATGCTGATCAATGATGGCCGAGGAAGAGCCGAGGTCGGCCGTCATCCGCTCCAGCGTTGCCTGCAGATTGTCGGAGCGCTTCTCGAAGGTGGCGTCTCCCGCTGCCAGCCGGGCGTTATAGGCCAGCAATGCGCGGCGGGCGGCAGCATATTGCTTTTCCGCCGGGGTGGTCGGAGCCCAGGAGGTTTCGAAGTCGAACAGCCAGATCGTGCCCGGGAATTTCAGCTTGCCCGCGGCATCTTCCAGATCCTTGTCCACCTCGCTGGACGCGCGCGTCCGGCCAAGCTGGTCTGACATTTCGATAGCGAAACGGCTGATCGCGTTGATAACGCCCTGCTGGAAATTCGGCATGTTGTCGAGCATGTAGCCGGGCAGGAAGAACGGGTTGTTCGCGACCCAGCTGTTCTGCTCCGTCTCCCGATAGATCAGGTCCGCCGCCATCTGGACGGAGCGGCTGGCGCCCGGCGGGGTGTCGCTCACGGCCAGATCGACATCGTCGGAGATCCGGTGCGTCAGCGCCATGCCGATGAGATAATAGGCGACAATGGCGACGATCAGGAGGCCGATACCATATCCGCCAGCGCGCGCGACCCAGGGGGCAATCGCCCGCCGCCGCGCCGGTGTATCGTCATCCCAATTCAGGTCGTGCTTTTGCGCCATCACTCATTTCCGTCGGTCAGAAGTCCTGTCTAACATGGGAATGTTACCAGGAGAGCGCAATCGAATTGAGGAACGCAGCGCCGCTGAACCTGCCTAGCGGCGGCCAAGGAAACGCTTGGCGGCAACAGGTATCAGGGCCAGCAGGCCAAGCCCGACCATGGCCATGATGATCTCCGGAGTCATGATATCGCCAAGGCCGATTTTGCCTTGCTGATCGAAGATACTGCCGAGGCCCGCGCCGACGGTCGCGAACACGAACCCGCCCGGAATGATCCCGATCACGGTTGCCAGCACATAGGTCCGGGTGGAGACGCCAAGAAAAGCAGGCACCAGATTCACGACGAAGAACGGAAAAGCAGGTACCAGACGCAGGAACAGCAGATAGTTGAAAGCGTCCCGGCGGAAGCCCTCCCGCATCATCCCGATCGCCTTGCCGGCGCGGGCACGCAGCGCGTCGCCAAAAGCCGTCCGCGCGGCCCAGAACACAGCCGTCGCCCCGATCGTCGCCCCGGTCACCGCATAGGCCGTGCCGCCGAAAGCGCCGAAAAGGAAGCCGCCACTCAGCGTCAGCACGGCCGCCCCCGGCACGGACAGCCCCGTCACCACGGCATAGAGAACAACGAAGGCAAGCGCGGCCAGCAGGTAATGGTCGGCGACGAAACCGGTCAGTACCTCGCGGTTATCCCGCAGCAGCTCAAGGCTGACATAGCGGTCCAGGCCAAGTCCGAAGAACAGTGCCATGGCGAGCACGAGACCGAGAGCCGGGACCAGACGCGACGTCCAGCCACGCTTGCCTGCACTGGCCTGTGGCCCGTCATCATTCTCCACACCGCTCACCCCGGTTTCCTCGACCACCTGAAGCCACTCCATGTCTGCCTGTTCGCTCAGCTTGGAGGTAGTCCATGCAGCATGATCCCGCACATGAAAGGATTTCACACCAGCGTGACCGATGCGCGATCCGGATCAGATCTGACGCAGGCGGCTCTCGGGGAAGCGCAATGTCACAAGCGTCCCCTTGCCGATTTCACTGTTGATGCTCAGGCTTCCGTCATGCAGGCCAATCAGGCGGGAAACGATAGACAGGCCAAGACCGGACCCTTCCTGCGCCACCAGGCGTCCCCGGCCGACCTGCCCGAATGGCGTCAGCGCGACCTCGATATCCTCCGGAGCCATGCCGATCCCGGTATCTCCGACGCGGAATTCCAGATAGCCGTCGACAATCTCTCCGCCCTCGACCCAGACTTTTCCGCCTTCGTTGGTGAACTTCACGGCGTTGGAGAGCAGGTTGAGCAAAATCTGGCGGAACATCCGCTGATCCGCCGCGACGGCAAGCCGCTTGGCCTCGATGGAGACGGTAATTTCGATCTGTTTACGAGCCGCGCGCTCGCTCATGAAACGGACACAGCGCCCGACCGCCGAAATGGCGTCGAACAGATCGTCAGAGACAATGAACTCGTTCGCCTCGATCTTCGCCATGTCGAGGATATCGTTGATCAGCTCGAGAAGATGAACGGCGCTGCTGTGGATATCGCCCGCATATTCCTTGTACCGGTCGTTGGAGAGCGCTCCGAACATCTCCGCTGCAATCGTCTGGGAAAATCCGAGGATCGCGTTCAGCGGTGTGCGCAGCTCGTGGCTCATGTTCGCGAGAAATTCTGATTTGGCCCGGTTCGCCAGTTCGGCCTGCTCCTTGGCCGCGCGCAACTCGTCTTCATGCTTCTTGCGCGCCGTGACCTCGGTGACCGAGCCTGCCATGCGGGCGACCCGCCCTGCCTCGTCACGCACCACCCGAATATGATTGGAAACCCAGACGGGCTCGCCGTCCCGGTCCCTGATCCGGTATTCAAGCGAGAAATTGTCGGCGCCCCCGCGCAGCTTCCGCATCATGGCCCGGCGCGCGGCCTTCCGGTGCTCCGGGTGGATGTAGGCAACGGATTCACGGGCCGGCATGGTGCGGGAATCCTCTCCCCACCCGACCGTCCGGCACATCTGCGCCGACGCAAAGAACTCGTTACCGGCCAGATTCCAGTCCCATAACCCGTCGCGCGCACCCTCGACCGCGAGCTCGTACCGCTCCTGTGCCTTCCGGAGCTGGTCCTCGATCTCCTTCCGGTCGGTAATGTCCTCCACCGTCTGCAGCACCCAGCCCCAGTTCTCCTCGAAGCCGGGCATGATGCTGGTGCTGGTCCGCAGATAGACAGCGCGGCCGTCGAATGTCGTATCCCAGCCCTCGACGACGGCCTTGGTCTCGCCGGAGAAGAAACGTGCGAGCAACTCGACGAAAATATCCGAGAGACCGGTTTCCGGATTGTAGGAAGACAGATCCGGCACCTTGTTGAAATGCTCGATCAGGGTCCGCTTGTCGGGGGCATTGTAGGTCTTTACCGCCGCCTCGTTGAGATCGACGATCCGCGCGCCGTCGGCGAGATCCACCAGAATCCCCGGATTTTCCCTGACATAGGCCGGGATATCGGTGTGCCCCTCCCGCTTGAGCCGCTCGAGCACCCGCCGCGCACCCGTCCAGTCCTCGTCCGTGGTGCCGACCGGGTAATCGTCGAACCTGGAGCGTTCCAGCTCCAGATTTCGCAAAATAGCGTTCTCCCGGCGCGCCGAGGGGGCGTTGTCCGTCACCACGACCGACACCCCGGATATGCCGCCCTCCGGGCTCTTGCTCGGATAAACATCAATGCGCAGAAAACGCGGGCTGTCGCCTGCATTCGCCCGGAGGTTCCGGCTGCGGGTCTCGCCGCCGGTCATCACCGATTTCAACAGGGAAAAATAGCCCGGATCGATCTCTTCGAGACCGGCGATATCAAGGCTCAGAAGAACGGCCTCGAATCCCTCTGTACGGTGCACGATTTCGAGATCGGACCCACGAAATTCCGACGGAATAGCAGCAGAAAATCCGCCATTCCGCATCAACGTGACCGTTTCAGCCGCATCGGCGATCGAGCGGTTTTTGGTGTTCGCTACCAAATCAAGCTGCCAGTCACAGGTCTCAGACTAAATCATTGAAACAAGAGAGTGACGTATTCCCGGGCCGAATGAAATCCGTGGATCGATGATTTTTTCAGTCCTACCGCAGGCTGTTACGCAAATTTCTCCGCGTTACCCGGAACGGTTCGCAGGCCTAAATGTTAACACTTTGTAAAGACACTTTATTTTCGAAAAAAATGAGGCTTCCCATTCTTCTCAATGTCTTACTCGCCCGCTCCCGGGCGACGGCACAGGGCAGAAGGCCTTCGCGCATAGATAATCATCGGGCGTGGAAAGCCAAGCCCGAAACAGACGCGAATCGCCATTATCCTTCAGTTTTCAGGGGTATTCACCCCTGGTCAGCGACCCTTGCCGGCAGCTCTGCCGAGCATTTGCTCCGCCATCCCTTCATAGCTGTCCGCGCGGGTCAGACGTTTCATCAGATCCGGCGATGCC
>NZ_CAXBDC010000051.1:0-32445 GCF_963974195.1 uncultured Nisaea sp. | reverse complement strand
AATGCCTTCGCGCTCATCTTGGCAACAGGCGACCCAAAGCGGCCTTTGTCCTTTCTCGGCACAGGAATGTTTGACCGGATTGCCTCCCGGAGACTATGCATCGACAGGTTAACAGGTACGGATGTCTTGTCTTGAAACAAGTGAGGCTGCAGCGACGGAGGGAAGAGGTTTCTCTGCGGGCCAGACCGGAGTTCTTCGGGATCGAAACCCTTTCCGCGCGCTACCTGAGGCAGACCTTCAAACCCCACGCCCATGACGAGTACCTTTTCGGTGTGATCGACGGCGGCGTGCATGCCGTATGGTGCCGTGGTGAAATGCACCAGGTGCCGCAAGGCTCTGTCGTTACGATGAGGCCCGGCGATATTCACTATGGCGGGGCGGGCGCCGACACCGGCTGGCAGCAGCGGATGATCTACATCCCGGAGAGCGGCATGCGGGCGGTCTTGGCCGACATCACCGGCCGCATGCCGACCGGCACACTGGATTTCGGCGCGGCCTTTCATGCGCGCCCGCATCTGGCGCGCCGCTTCGCTGCCCTGCACGAGGTCCTGCACAGCTCGGAGCAGACACTCTCGCGGGACGTGGCGCTGGATACGCTGCTGGGCGCGCTTTTGCGCGAACTCGGGGCTGATGTGTCGGAGCCCCGACTACAGCGCCGGGAACGTATCGCCGATGCGATCGATTACCTCGACAGCCACGTCGAGGAGGATGTCTCGCTGGACGATCTGTGCCGCGTCACCGGGCTGCGGCGCAGGCAGACCATCGACGCCTTCCGCCGCGCGACCGGCCTTCCGCCCCATGCCTGGCATCTGCAGAGAAAAATCCGGAACGTGAAGCGCCTGCTACATGAAGGCCTGTCGCCGGCTGCGGCGGCCGCCCAGACCGGCTTCGCGGACCAGAGCCATATGGGGCGGCATTTCCGCGCCATCGTCGGCATTACCCCCGCCGCCTACCT
Source organism: uncultured Nisaea sp. (assembly GCF_963974195.1). Lineage (NCBI taxonomy): Bacteria > Pseudomonadati > Pseudomonadota > Alphaproteobacteria > Rhodospirillales > Thalassobaculaceae > Nisaea > uncultured Nisaea sp. The sequence continues at coordinate 31,490 of NZ_CAXBDC010000051.1, read as the reverse complement.
TCGACGCTGACACCGCGTTTTCATTCTATAGTGCTCCCTCCCGGATCGGGTACCCCGCAGAGATATCGATACGGACAGCGGGGACTAAGATGGCGGCATCGGAGAGTTTCAAGGCGGGGCGGACAGCACTCTGGGCGGATATTGCCGTGCTCGGCGTGGCGTTGGTCTGGGGCGCGAGCTATCCCGTCGCCAAGGGGGCGCTGGCCTACATGCCGGTGCTGCTGCTGATCTTCTACCGCTTCGCCCTGACCGCGCTTGTCATGACGGCCGTTGCACACCGCGATCTCCGGGCGATCCGACGGGACGACCTTCTTGCCGGGGCGCTCCTCGGAAGCATCCTGTTCGCGATCTTCCTTGCCGAGACCTGGGGCGTGTCCATGACCTCGGCGACGAACACCGCGCTCATCATCTCGCTTTGCACGATCTTCACGCCTTTCCTCGAATTCGGGCTGCAGCGACGGTCGCCGCCGGCCGGGGTGATCGCCGGAGCGGTCGTGGCGGTTGCCGGCGTCATGGTTCTCTCGGGAGGCATGGGGACATTGGGGACAGGAGACCTGCTTGTCCTCTGCGCCGCGGGCCTGCGCGCGGTTATGGTGGTCTCGACCAAGCGGCTGATGCATGGCCGCAGTCTCTCGTCAGCGGCGCTGACCGCTATACAGGCCGCCACTGTCGCGGGCCTGACGATGGCGGTGATTCTGGGGCAATCGGGACCGGCCGGGTTGCTGGTCGAGGCAGATATCGGCGGTTGGGCCGCGGTGGCGTTCTTGGCGCTTTTCTGCACTGTCGGGGCCTTCTATGTGCAGAACGCGGCGGTGCGGCGCACCAGCCCCACGCGCGTCAGTTTCCTGATGGGAACGGAGCCGCTTTTCGGATTTGCGCTCGCCTGGGCGCTATTGTCCGAACCGGCGACCCCGACCGCGCTGATCGGTGCGGGCCTTATCGTTGGGGGTACATTTCTCGGCCTTGCCGTTGAGCGCCACCGCTGAGCACGAAGCTTGTCCTTGCCGCACTTCTGTCTGCTTCCCACCCTTAAGAGCCGGACAACCTATTCGTCCTGCCAAAGGCGGTCGTTCATCAATCAGGCTTCATCGTACCGTCTTGAAGGATGCTCTTTAACCCAGTCGGGTAGAGTTCCAGACCGCCACAATCCAGCGTGTTCACGTCGAACCAGGATGCGCGACAGGGCGCTCCATTATCTTCCAGATATTCTATCGGTCCGTCATCAGAATAGGCGTCATCCGGGAAGGCAATGTTGGACACAAAGGCAACCTCATGCCCGACGACACCGTGATGAGTATAGATATTTTCCAAGATCACCGGGGTTCCAACGATTTGAACCGATACCCCGAGTTCTTCGTGAAATTCCCGCACCAGCGCATCCCGCCAGCTTTCGCCGAATTCCAGCCTCCCGCCAAGCGGTCGCACGCCTTTGATGCTGCCATCGTCATTCTGGATTTCGCTCGCCAGGAGGAGACCGTTCCGCCAGGCGAGGCCGAGCGCTTTGACTTCAATCCTCTGTGACGGTCGCCAAGTGTGCATTGGTTGAGCCTGATCATGAAATGTGGTGGGTAAAAGCACAGACAGAGTGATGCAGTTCAGGTGGTCTCGGCGATCTTTTTCAAAATATCGGCCGCGCTTTCGTCCGCCGGGAAAAAGGCCTCGATGGCGAGCTCTGAGAGGGTGATGTCGATGGGGGTGCCGAAGACCGTTACCGTGCTGAACATGGAGAGCAGTCCCGCCGGTGTTTCAAGCTGCAGCGGGATAGCGACGCCGCCGTAATCGGTTTGCCGTGCGGGTGGGGTGGAGGCGTGTGCGGGGTAGCTTTCCAGCTCGTCCATCAGCGCAATCAGGGTCGCATCCGCGCTCGCCTCGATCTGCTGGCGCAGGCGATGCAGCAGGTGATGGCGCCATTCGGGCAGGTTGCTGATCCGCGGTGCCAGCCCGTCCGGGTGCAGGGCGATGCGCAGCACATTCACCGGCGGCTCCAGCAGGGCGGGTGCGACTGCCGCCAGAAGCGGGCCGATCATCCGGTTGGCGCTGACCAGAGTCCAGTGCCTGTCGACGGCCAGGGCGGGGAAGGGCTCATGCCCGGTCAGCACAAGCTCGACTGCCTTGCGGGCGGCGGCGAGGGACGGATCGTTCAGCGGTCTGGCCGGGAAATGCGGGGCGTATCCGGCGGCAAGCAACAGGATGTTCTGCTCGCGCGGCGGCACCGCGAGCCGGTCGGAAAGATGCAGGATCATCTCGCGGCTCGGTTTGGCCCGTCCGGTTTCGACAAAGCTCAGATGTTTGGAGGAAATATCGGCCTCCAGCGCGAGGTCGAGCTGGCTCATCCGGCGGCGCTGGCGCCAGCCGCGGAGCTGGGCACCGACGGGCATGATCTGCTGGTTCATGAGAAGAGCTTAAAAGCGGGCGGGCGGCGAAACAATTACCTCTCAGTTAATTGAGAAGCGGTTCCGGCTGGCCCACGGTCCGCCCGACGCGCCGGCAAGCTCTGCCGGAGCGGTCGGAAAAAGGAGCCTGATCATGAAAGCCTTGTCTTCTCCGAGAGCCTTGCGGGCGGTGCTGATCCTGGACGCCGTGGCGAGTGCTGTTACCACTCTCTTGTTGATTGAGGGCGCGGGCCTGCTGGCCGTGCCTTTCGGCCTGCCGGAGCCGTTTCTCCGTGCGGCGGGCCTCGTCCTGATACCGTTTGTTCTTTTCGTCGGCTGGGCGGCAACGCGTGAGGCGCCGCCCGTGCCCGTGGTCTGGGCGATTATTTCGGCCAACGCCCTCTGGGTTGTCGCCAGCGCGATCTTCCTGCTCGGGCCGTGGGTGCAGCCGACGGCGCTGGGCACCGGCTTTGTGATCGCGCAGGCGATTGCCGTCGGACTGTTCGCCGAGTTGCAGCTCATTGCCCTTTGGCGGCGGCGTGCTGGTGTTTTCAGCGAAGCCTGAAACGGTTTTCGGTGGCCGCGTGCTTATGCGAACGCGCGGCCACCGATTGCCTTGCGTGGTTTGGTTCTGTCTTCCGGCAGGGGGATGAAATCCTCCTCGTCGCCCGGCACGGTATCGAACCGTCCCTGACGCCATTCCTCCTTCGCCTGTTCGATCCGCTCCAGCCGGGAAGAGACGAAGTTCCACCAGATATAGCGCGGCCCTTCCATAGGCTCGCCGCCGAACAGCATGAAGCGGGCGGACTCCGTTGCCCGGACTTCCACGGGAACGCCGCTTCTCAATATCAGCAATGCCGCGTCGCCATGCTCGGTGCCGTCCACGGAAAGCGCACCGGACAGGATGTAGAGGGCGCGTTCCTCATGGCTGGCCTCGACCTGAAAGCGGCCGCCGCGTTCCAGGCTGACATCGGCATAGAGCGTTTCGGAAGCGGTCTTGAGCGGAGAACGCACGCCCTGCATCTCGCCCGCGATCAGCCGCAGGGAGAGCGGGCCATCGGTGATGACGGGAATATCGCCGGCGCCATGATGCAGGAAGGCCGGGGCGGTTTCCTCCTCTGCTTCCGGCAGGGCGACCCAGGTTTGCAGGCCGAACAGGCGCTGGCCGCTCTGCTTCAGGGCATCGGAAGTGCGTTCGGAATGCACGATGCCGGTGCCCGCCTTCATCCAGTTCACCGCGCCGGGGCGGATTGCCTGCTCGGTGCCGAGGCTGTCCCGGTGCAGGATTTCACCTTCCAGCAGATAGGTGACGGTGGCCAGATTGACATGCGGATGCGGTCGCACGTCGATGCCCTGATTGGTCAGGAATTCCGCGGGTCCCATCTGGTCGAAAAAGATGAAGGGGCCGACCATCTGGCGCTTTCTGCTCGGCAAGGCACGGCGCACTGTCATTTCGCCGAGATCGACGGCGCGCGGGACAATCACGGTCTCGACGGCATCGACCGAGGCGCTGTCGCCAAGGGTGGGGTCGGGGCAGGGGCTCCAGCTCATCTGACGTATCCTTGTTGCCGTTTGGAGATAACAGAGATTGTAGCGCTCAGGCTGTCGGACGAGGGGGGATTAGAAAACAATCCGTTTCTGTTTCTGCCCGTGTTGCAGGCTCCGGCTCCGGTATGTTCACCGGAAAGAGAATGGCGATGGTTGAAGGATGGTGCCGCTGGAGGCGGTGACATCGCACAGCGATGGTGAAGCGGATGACGAGATCTGAAGTCAGGCGCATATGCGGCAATCAATGCACTTGCATCCTGTGGTGTGCTGGGTAATCGTCGCGCGCTGATTGGGGGAATGACGCAATCGTGTTGATGCGGGCAGGTAAAAACGGGTTGGGACTGGTCGTCAGGGCATTATGCGCCCTGTCGCTGGCGCTTGCCGTTCTGGCTCATCAGCCAGTACTGCCCGGAGCGTCCGGGCTTCCACATGCCGCGACACCCGATCTGACCACCTACGCTCTGCCCGATGGGACTCTTCCGGCGCTTTGCCTCGCTATTGATGACGATGGTGATGGCAAGCATGGCGATACCGGCCGGGGCGTTTGCGAGTTCTGCCGGATCGCGGCGACAATGCTGCCTGCTCCGGATCTCACGCTGGTCGAGTGCCGGCGCGAGAGTGCCGCGGCCCTGCATGTCCGTGCCCCTGAAACGCGCACGATGCAGGCTTTCCCGCCGACGGCACCGCCCAGAGGGCCACCGGCTTTCGCCGCCTGACGCCCCATCCGCGCGCCTGCCGCGCCGGGCATCAACAGCATTATTCCATCTGACTTCGGTATTCGATTTGGCGACGCACGCGGGCACGGTCCGGGTTTCCGCCATTGGAGAGATCATGAAAACACCGTCATCCGGCGGGGGCACCCCTGCTGCATCCGGAACGGCTTCCGGACATTATTACGCGGCGGCATGGCGCTGGCATTTCTATGCCGGTTCTATGTCGCTCCCTTCCTCATCATGCTGGCGATCACCGGCCTTTGCATGATGTACATCGCCTGTTTCGATGGCCGGGACGGAGAGTATATTGCCGTCACGCCGTCCGGCCCCGTGCTGACAATTGCCGAACAATCCGCATCCGCACTCGGGGCAGTCGCGGACGGCCGGCTTGTCGAGTGGATCGGCCCGTCCGGCGACGACCGGGCATCGGTCTTCAGGGTGGCCTCCGGGGACGCGCAGTCCATGGTCGCCGTCGATCCCTATTCCGGCGCGGTGCTCGATGTTTGGTCGCGCCGGGATGGTTGGTACGATTTCCTGACGGACATTCATGGCAGCCTGCTGTTGGGAGACACGGGGGACCGGCTGATCGAGATTGCGGCAGGACTCGGCTTTGTTCTAATCGTGACCGGGCTTTACCTCTGGTGGCCGCGCACGGGAACCGGTGCGGGCCGCACTCTGCTGCCCGATCTGTCCGCGCGGGGGCGTCTGTTGTGGAAATCTCTGCACCGGAGTATCGGGTTCTATGTCGCGCTGATCCTCTGCCTGTTCCTGCTGACCGGGCTTTCCTGGACCGGTATCTGGGGCGGCAAGTTCGTGCAGGCCTGGAGCACCTTCCCGGCCGAGAAATGGAACAACGTGCCCCTGTCGGACGCAACGCACGCGTCGATGAATCATGGCGCGACGAAGGATGTGCCCTGGGCGCTTGAGCAGACGCCGATGCCTGCTTCCGGCTCCGATGCGGGGCTGCGGGGGCTTCCTGACGGGATGCCTGTCACGGTCGACAGCATTGCCGCTTTCGGCCGCGCGCTCGGATATGAGGGCCGGTTCCGGGTGCTCTATCCATCTTCCGACACCGGCGTCTGGACGCTGTCACAGGATTCCATGAGCAATGATTCCCCGGATCCGACATCGGACCGTACAGTGCATGTGGATCGCTACACCGGAAAGATGCTCGCCGATGTCCGCTTTGCGGATTATTCGCTGGCAGGCAAGGGCATGGCCGTGGGGATCGCCTTCCATGAAGGCGACATGGGCCTCTGGAACCTTGTGCTGAACACACTGTTCTGCCTGTCGGTCATCTTCCTGTCGGTGAGCGGACTGGTGATGTGGTGGATGCGGCGTCCAGCGGGTGCCGGTCGCCTGGTCGCGCCGCCGGTCCCGGCGAACTTGCCGCACTGGAAAGGAGCCATGGCCGTGATGCTGGGCGTCTCCATGGCCTTCCCGTTGGCCGGGCTGACGCTGCTGGCGGTTCTGGCCTTCGATACGCTGATCCTGCGGCATATCCGGCCTTTTGCCCGGGCGCTGTCCTGACGCTTTTAGACCGGGGCCGGTGATCCGGCCCCGGTTTGCGGGAGGCTGATCCGCGCGCACAATTGGGGTTTTCGGTTGGAAATGGCCCGTTCCGTGCGATATGAAGCCCGGAATGCAACAACCGGACGTGGATTCCTTGCCGCAGCTTCATCGCATATCCGTCGCCCCGATGATGGACTGGACCGACCGGCATGACCGCTATTTCCTGCGGCAGATCAGCCGGCATGTCGTCCTCTATACCGAGATGGTGACGACCGGCGCCCTGCTGCATGGCGATGCCAAACGCTTCCTGCGCTATGACGCGTCCGAGCACCCGCTGGTGCTGCAGCTTGGCGGCAGCGAGCCGGACGCGATGGCTGAATGTGCCCGCATGGCCGAGGGTTGGGGCTATGCGGAAGTGAACATCAATGTCGGCTGCCCGAGCGACCGGGTGCAGTCCGGCAGCTTCGGCGCCTGCCTGATGCGGGAGCCGGATCTGGTGGCCCGTTGCGTCGCGGCGATGAGCGAAGCCGTGTCCATCCCCGTGACCGTGAAATCCCGCATCGGCGTCGACGATCAGGAGCCGGAGGCGGTGCTGCCGGATTTCATTCGTCAGGTCACGGATGCCGGATGCCGGCATGTCATCGTGCATGCCCGCAAGGCCTGGCTGCAGGGGCTCAGCCCGAAGGAAAACCGGGACGTGCCGCCGCTGGACTATCCGCTGGTTCATGCCATGAAACAGCAGTTCGGCGCGCTTCAGATCTCGATCAATGGCGGTATTGCCACGCTCGACGAAGCGGAAGCGCAGCTCGCGCATGTGGACGGCGTGATGATCGGCCGCGCGGCCTATCAGACGCCGTGGGTGCTGGCTGATGCCGATCGCCGGTTCTACGGTGCGGGTGAAAGCACGCTCACCCCGTGGGATGTGGCCGATGCGATGGTGGAGTATGCCGCGCGCCGCATGGCCGAGGGCGTGCCGCTGAAGAGCATCACACGGCATATGCTCGGGCTGTTCCAGGGCTGCGCCGGTGCCCGCGCCTGGCGCCGCCATCTGTCGGAAAATGCCTTTCGCGACGATGCTCGCCCGGAGTTGATCCGCGAGGCGGCCGAGCTGGTGTCGAGGCGGCAGGCGGCCTGAGTTCAGGTCCTGATTTAACTCAGGCCCCGATCTAACTCAGGCCCCGATCTAACTCAGGACAGCGCGATCAGTTCCGCCCGCAGGCCATCCGGATCGCCGCTTGGCAGCAGGGTGTCGATTTCATCATGGGTCGAGCGCCAGACGGGAAGGGCCGCGAGCAGCAGGTTGCGCCCGGCATCGGTCAGGGCAAGCAGACGCCCGCGTCGGTCCTTCGGGTCCACGCTGACTTCGACCAGTCCCCTGCGTTCCAGCGGTTTCAGATTTGCCGTCAGCGTGGTCCGGTCCATCGCCAGAAACGGGGCGACGTCTCCCATGCGTGGCGGCTCCGGACGGTTCAGGGACATCAGCAAGGAATATTGCCCGTTCGTCAGCCCGTAAGGCCGGAGCGCTTCGTCGAACCGGCGGGCAATGGCCCGCGCCGCCCGCTGGATATGCAGGCAAAGGCAGCGATCCCTTACCTCGCGGGTCACTTCAATGGGCAGATCGGCGCGCATACTCATTTTCCAATTATGTTGACATCAACATATAAATCAAGAACCATCCTCAACATTATACAGGCAGCTGCATGTGCGTGCTGCCTTCGGCTTTTTCGAGGGAGAGAACCGATGAGCTATGTGACCGGATTCGTTACGGCCGTGCCAATTGCCAACAAGCAAAAATATATCGATCACTGCAAGGCGGCCGCTGATGTTCTCAAGGAAGCCGGTGCGCTGAATGTTGTGGAGGCATGGGGCGAATATGTGCCGGATGGCGAGGTGACCTCGTTTCCGATGGCGGTGCAGAAGAAGGATGACGAGACGGTTGTCTTCGGCTGGATCGTCTGGCCTTCCAGGGAGGTTTGCGAGGCAGGGATGGAGAAGATGATGACGGATCCCCGGATGGACCCTGCGAATAACCCGATGCCGTTCGACGGCAAGCGGATGATCTTCGGCGGGTTCGCGAAAGTGTTCGAAGCATAGCGTGCCACCGGCTGACCGAGGCTCTGAGATGAGAGGAAACGGGTTTGACTGACATCGTCACCTGTATGTGGTTCGACCATGATGAAGCCGGAAAGGCGGCCGCGTTTTATGCCGCCACTTTCCCCGACAGCCATATCGACCGGGTGAATAATTCCCCGGCCGATTATCCCGGAGGCAAGGAAGGCGGTGAGCTGACCGTTGAATTCACGGTGCTTGGACGGCCGTTCATTGGGCTTAACGGCGGCTCCACCTTTACACCGAACGAGGCGGTCAGTTTCATGGTGCTGACGGAGAGTCAGGAAGAGACCGACCGGTACTGGGAGGCCATTATCGGCAATGGCGGCAAGGAGAGTGATTGCGGCTGGTGCAAGGACCGGTGGGGGCATTCCTGGCAGATTACGCCGAAGCGGCTGATTGAGCTGATCGCCGATCCCGACCGGGACAAGGCCCGGCGGGTAATGGCGGCGATGATGACGATGCAGAAGATCGACATCGCGGCGCTGGACGCGGCGGCGGAAGACGCGTGACGTAAGCGCGGCATTGCGCCGGCACCGCGTCAGGCCTCGCGCGACATCCGCCAGAGGATGAACAGTCCCGGCAGGGCAAGAGCCGAGCAGGCGCCCATGGCATTATAGGCGGCGGTGCCGAAATCCTCGTACATCATGCCGGCAAGCGGCATCATCAGGCCCATCAGGACACCACCGGTCAGCGCGTAATAGAGGCTCTGACCGGTGGCGCCGAGATGGTCGGGAATGGCCCGTGTCAGATAGGCCATGGCGCCCAGATGCGCGGCTCCGAAGGTGAGGGCGTGCAGGCATTGCAGGGGCACCAGCAGCACCGGATCGTTTGTCAGCGGGGTGAGCGGCCAGCGGATCAGGCCGCCAATGGCAGCGAAAGCAAGAAAGCCGAGCGGGCCGATTTTGCGGGAGAACCGCCCTGCGAAGGCAAACAGCAGGACCTCGGCGACCACGCCGATGCCCCACAGGAACCCGATCATGCTTTCGTCCAGCCCGGCATTGCGCCAGGAGATGGAGCCGAAGGCGTAATAGACGGCATGACTGACCTGCAGCAGGCCGGCGGTGGCGACGAACAGCAGGAAGTCCGGCCGGGCCAGCAGGGAGAGGGGATTGCTGCGGCTTGTCGTTGCGGGGCGCGCGCGTTCCGGCATGCCCCAGCAGGCAAGCAGGATCGTGCCGACGGCACCGGCCGCGATCCACATGATCCAGCCCGGATCGCGTCCGGAGAGGAAGGCGCCCGTGGCCGTTGTGCCGACGATAAAGCTGACGGAACCCCAGAGCCGGACCCGGCCGTAATCGAGCTTTGCGTCACGGACCACGCGGAGCGCGATATTCTCCATCACCGGCAGGATCGGATTGTAGAGCGCGGCGAACAGGCCGCAGAGCAGGGCGATCGGCCAAAAGCCGGTGGCGCCGGTAAGCACGAGGCACGTGCCGAGCGAGAGCATGGCGAGCACGATGGAAAGCCAGCGGCCATGGCCGCGCCGGTCGGCGATATGGGCCACCAGCGGATGGGAGATCATCTTCACCCAGAAAACGGCGGCCATGATCGAGGCGATCTCGATCGGGCTCAGCCCGCGGCTGTCCAGCCAGACCGGCTGAAACGGCAGCAACACGCCGAACAACAGGAAGAAGGTGCCGTAGAAGCCGGACAGCCGGAAGAACAGGTTCCGGCGTTCCGCTGCGGAGATTGCAGCGTCAGCACTCATTTGCCGTCTCGCGATACCAGCCTCAGGCGGAGCGGCGATGCCCGGGCCGGGAAGCGGATATCGCGCGGCTCAGGACTATCACCGGCAACACGCCCGCGGCAACGATGGTGAGAGCCGCCAGCGCGCATTGTTCCAGCAATTCGTCCGAGGCGTACTGGTAGACATAGGTCGCAAGCGTCTGGAAGTTGAACGGGCGCAGTACCAGCGTCGCCGGCAGTTCCTTCATGGTGTCGACGAAGACCAGCACGATGGCTGTCAGCAGGCTGCCCCGTATCAGCGGCAGGTGCACCTTGCGCAGGGTCGAGAAGGGGCCGTGTCCGAGGGCACGGGAGGCGAGATCCATATTCGGTGTCACCTTGCCAAGCCCGGATTCGACCGCGCCGAAGGAGACCGCCATGAAACGCACCATGTAGGCGAAGACCAGCGCTGCGGAGGTGCCGCTGAGCAGCAGGCCGGTACTGAAGCCGAGATGCGCCCGCGCGACCGCATCGACCGCATTGTCGAGCGCACCCGCCGGAATCAGAATGCCGACCGCCAGAACCGCGCCGGGGATCGCATAGCCGACACTTGCCAGCCGCGCCCCGATACGGACGGCGGGGGCCGGGTTGAGGCGGACGGCATAGGCCAGAAGCACGGCGGCGGAAACGGTCACAAGCGCGCTGACGGCGGCGAGCTCCAGGCTGTTCCGGGTGTAATGCAGATATTCCGGGGTCCAGGATTGCTCGAAATAGCCGATCGCGTAATAGCCGAGCACGCCTGCGGGAACCACGAAGCCAAGCAGGATTGGCAGGGCGCAGGCGGTTACGGCCAGGACTTTCTTCGTTCCCGTCAGATGATAGCCCGGCAGAGCGCGGACATGGGTCGAGGTGTGATGGAAACGCTGCCGCGCGCGGGACCGGCGCTCAACCCAGATCAGACCGACCACGAACAGCAGCATGACCAGCGCGATCTGCGCCGCGCCGCCAGGATTGCCCATGAAGAACCAGACATCGAACACGCCGCGCGTGAGCGTGCGCACGGCGAAGTAATCGACGGTCCCGAAATCGTTCAGGGTCTCCATCAGGGCGAGTGTCAGGCCTACGGCAATGGCAGGCCGGGCAAGCGGCAGGGCGACGGAGAAGAAGGCGCGCCAGACGCCGGAGCCAAGGGTCCGGCTGACTTCCAGCACGCAGACCGATTGCTCCAGAAAGGCGGCGCGGGCCATGGCATAGACGTAAGGGTAGAGCACCAGTGACAGCATGGAGATGGCACCGCCCATGGTCCGGATATCGGGGAACCAGTAATCCCGCTTGGTCTGCCAGTCGAAAACGGCACGCAGGGCGACCTGGAGCGGACCGGCGAATTCAAGCAGGTCGGTATAGGTGTAGGCGATGACATAGGCGGGCACGGCAAGCGGCAGCAGCAGCGCCCATTCGAAGATCCGGCGGCCGGGGAAGCGGCAGCTGACCACCAGCCATGCAGTCCCGGTGCCGATCACCACGACCGAGATGCCGACGCCCGCCATCAGGATCAGGGTGCTGGAAACGTAGGTGCCGAGAACGGTGGAGAACAGATGCGGCCAGATGTTCTCTTCCGGGAAGAAGGCCATCCAGACCAGCACGGCGACCGGTGCCACAACCAGACCGGCCAGCGTCAGGGCGGCCACCAGCCAGGGCATGCCGCCGCTCTGGCGCCGCGACCGTGCCATGCCGTGTCCGGTCATGTTCACCATCTCGTCCATCAGGACTCCTCAAACGCCGAGAGGCCCGCGCACTGGCGCGGGCCCCGGCTCAGGGCTACAGCCCCAGGTTCCGAATGTCAGGCGTTTAATCGTTGTAGCCGACCCGGTCCACCATCTTGATGGCTTCTTTCCGCAACTCGGCGACTTCGGCAAGGCTGAGCGTGTCCGACTTGAACTCGCCCCAGGACTTCACTTCCGGAAGCCACGGCACAGTCGGGTTGATCGGATATTCGAAGTTCTGCTCGGCATAAAGCGGCTGACCTTCACCGCTCAGGAATTCCATCAGCTTGATGGCATTCGCCTTGTTCGGCGCGGATTTCGCCATGGCGACACCGGAAATATTCACGTGGGTGCCGCGATTTTCCTGGTTCGGGAAGACGAGATAGACGGAATCGGCCCAGGCCTTCTGCTTCGGATCGTGCAGCATCTTGCCGTAGTAATAATGGTTGCCGACGGCGATATCGCATTCGCCTTCCTTGATCGCCTTTACCTGTGCCCGGTCATTACCCTGCGGCTTACGGGCCAGATTGTCCTTCACGTGGGTCAGCCATTCCTCGGCTTTTTCCTTGCCGTGGTGGGCGATCATCGAAGCGATCAGGGCCACGTTATAGACATGCTTGCCGCTGCGGGTGCAGATCCGGTCATTCCATTTCGGATCGGCCAGACCTTCGTAGGAGGTGATCTCACCCGGCTTCACCCGGTCGCGGGAGGCATAGATAATGCGCGCGCGTGTGGTCATGCCATACCAGAGGCCATCCGGATGGCGGTAATGCTCGGGAATATTCTTCTCCAGGGCGGGGCTGGTCACGGGCTGCGTGACACCGGCATCGACGGCATCGTTCAGCCGTCCGATATCGACGGTGAAAATCAGATCGGCCGGGCTGTTCGCACCTTCCGCCTTGATCCGCTCGATCAGGCCTTTTTCGGCGAAGATCACATTGACGTTGATGCCGGTTTCCTTGGTGAAGGCGTCGAACAACGGCTTCACCAGGAATTCCTGGCGATAGGAATAGACATTTACCTCTTCGGCAGCCTGCGCGCCGGAGACGGAAAGGAAGGCCGAGCCGAGTAACCCCAGTGCCAGCTTCTTGATTATCGTCACGGTGTTTCCCCTAAGTTTCTAATGAGAATTACTATCATTCCCAATTATCGCGGATACAGCTTTCCAGGGTCAAGCAGGTTTCCCGTCAAAATGGCGAGTTCACGCGCTCTTTATGTGTTTGGAATGACTCCATCTTTATTGTCCCGGCTGCGTTTGCCGCCGCCGGGAATCAGGCGCCGGTCAACCGCGCTGCTCTTGATCAGGGCGAAAACCGGCATACCGGGTTCGAGGCCGAGCCTGTCCACGCTTTCCCGGGTGATGCGGGAGCGCAGGCCAGTGCCTTCCAGATCCATCAGCACTTCCGCGAAAGCGCCGTCTTCCTCGAAGATCTCCGTGATCCGGGTGCGCAGGGCATTGCGAATGCTGAGGCCGGCCGGCTGCTCGATGGCGATGGAGACGTCACGGGCACGGATACGGATACGAACGATTGTTCCCAATTCCGCATCGATACCCGGCATGCGCAAAATCTGGTCGCCGATGGCGAGATCGGTCATCGCATAGGCCGGATCATGGGCGACGATCGGTCCCTCGACAATCACGCCAGCCTCGAACCGGCCGAGCATGGGACCGAGATCCATGCGCTGCATCACCTCCGGCACGGCGCCTTCGGCGACAACGCTGCCGTCGCGGATCAGCAGCACGTGATCGGCCAGCCGGCTCAATTCATCCAGTGAATGGGTGACGTACAGTACCGGCAGGTCCATCTCGTCCCGCAGCCGCTCGATATAGGGCAGGATCTCCATCTTGCGCCGCAGATCGAGAGCGGAAAGCGGCTCGTCCATCAGCAGGAGCCGGGGGCGGGAGACGAGTGCGCGGCCGATGGCGACGCGCTGTGTCTCGCCGCCGGACAGGTCCTGGACCCTCCGGTGCAGCAATGGTCCGAGATCAAGAATCTCGATCACCTGATCCTGGGTGAGGTCCGCCCGACCGGATTTTGCCCGCCGGGCGGCGTAGTCCAGATTGCCCCCTGCCGTCAGGTGCGGGAACAGGCGCGCATCCTGGAAGACAAAGCCGAGATGGCGGCGGTGCGGCGGCACGAAGATGCCGTTGGCGTCGTCCTGCCAGACCTCGCCGTCATACTCGACATAGGCGTCATGACCGCGTTCAAGACCGGCGGCCATCCGGAGCAGCGTTGTCTTGCCGTGACCGGACGGGCCGAACAGGCCGACAATGCCGGAGATCGGTGCCGTGACATCGACCTCGGCGGTGAATTCGGGAAGGCGGATCGTACCGCGCAGGATCAGCATGGCCGGGTCATCCCGCCCGCACCGGTGCCCGCCGGTGCAGGATCGTCACCGCCATCAGCACCAGGAAGGAAAAGATCAGCAGGCCTGCCGAGAGCCGGTGGGCTTCGTCGTAGGACAGGGTTTCGACATGCTCGAAGATGGCGATGGAAATCACCCGGGTCTTTTCCGGAATATTCCCGCCGACCATCAGAACCACACCGAACTCGCCGACCGTATGGGCAAAGGTCAGGACGGCGGCGGTGAAATAGCCCCGGATGGCGATAGGGGAGGCGATGGTCAGGAAAGCGTCGAGGGGGGAGGCGCCGAGCGTGGCCGCCGCTTCCATATGCTTGGTGCCGACCGACTGGAACGCGGTCTGCAGCGGCTGCACGGCGAAGGGCAGGGAATAGATCACCGAGGCGATCAGCAGCCCGGAGAAGGAAAAGGCCAGGGTCTCCCCGGTGAGCTGGACCCAGGCGCCGCCGATGGCACCTGCCGGTCCAAGCAGGATCAGCAGATAGAAGCCGAGCACGGTCGGCGGCAGCACCAGTGGCAGGGCGACGGCGGGCTCGATGATCCAGCGCAGCTTCGACGGGGTATGGGCCAGCCACCAGGCAAGCGGGGTGCCGATCAGGATCAGGATGACTGAAGTGGCGCCGGCCAGCTTCAGCGTCAGAAGAATGGCGGAAAGATCGCCGGGGCTCATTTGCGGCTCATTTGCAGGCGCCGGGCGGCTGATACCCGGCATCGCGGATGGTTGTGCAGCCGGTGGGGGATGTCAGAAAGGCCAGAAAGCCTTCAGCGGCAGGATTGCCGGCACCGCGTTTCAGCAGCACCGCGTCCTGCCGGATCTGCGAGTGCAGATCGACCGGAACCGTCCAGTGGCTGCCACGCAGATTCTCCGGTGCGGACAGCAGTTGCGACAGGGCGACAAAGCCGACGGGTGCGCCGCCTGCAGCCACGATCTGGAATGCCTGGGCGATGTTCTGTCCCATCACGATGCGTTTCTCATAGGTCTGCCAGAGGCCGAGAGCGGTCAGGCTTTCCTTCGCCGCCATGCCATAGGGAGCCAGCTTCGGGTTGGCGATGGCAATACGGTCGGCCTCTGCCAGTTCAAGGAAGGCGGCGCCGTCTTCCGGAATGGCTGCCGGGTCGGTGCTCCAGAGTGCCAGACGGCCGGTCGCATAGGTGAAGGGAGGCTGCGTCGCGGTGCCATCCTTGTGCAGCAATGCCGGGCGGGCCTGATCGGCGGCAAGAAAGACGTCGAACGGGGCGCCCTGCTGGATCTGGGCATAGAGCTGTCCGGTGGAGCCGCTGGCAATCACGATTTTATCGCCGCTTTCCGCCTTGAAAGCCTTGGCCAGTTTGTCAGCGGTGGAGGCGAAATTCGCGGCGACGGCGATGGTGGCTTCGTCGGCCTGGACGGATGTTACCCCGGAGATGCCGGCCAGGAAGCCAGCCAGCAGGATCAGGGTATGTTTCGTAAAACGCCCGGAAAATCGCGGTTTCATGATCGGTCCAGTGATGTGCTGCGGTGGCGCGGAAGGAGCGTTATATATCATTGGATATAACGCTTTCGTCAAGACGCAGCCGAATCCGCCTTGTCTTCCGTGTCGCTGGCCAGCAAACCACGCAGTCTTTCCATCTCCGGTTCCAGAACTTCGGCGGCCCGGGCTTCCATCTGCCGGTAACAGGCAGCGATATCCTCACCGAGCGCGGTCAGCCGTGCCCCGCCGCCGCTGTTTCCGCCTTTGGCCGTTTCCACCAGAGGGGAGTGGAAATGCGCGTTCATCCGCTGCACCAGCAGCCAGGCGCGGCGGTAGCTCATGTTCATGGAGCGGCCGGCCTTGCTGATCGATCCGGTCTCGGCGATGGCTTCCAGAAGGTCCACCTGACCGGGGCCGATGGCGACATTCGTGTCCAGCACGACGCGAAGGCGTGGACCGAGGGTTTTGTTTCCTGCTTTCATGGGGGGACTCTGCCACGGAGTTCTCCGGGGCACACCGGCAAAATCGAAAACCCGTCAACGGGCGAAGGGAGGCGTCGTGGAAAACGCGACCGAAGATCTTATTTACGAGGTGAAGGACGGCATCGGCTGGATCACCTTCAACCGGCCACAGGCCCGCAATGCCTTTACCTTTGCGATGTATGAAGGTGTTGCAGAGATCTGCCGGAATGCGGGCCGGGGCGAGGCTGTTTCCGCCATCGTGATGTGCGGTGCGGGCGAAAAGGCTTTCGCGGCGGGCACGGATATCGGCCAGTTCAAGGATTTCTCGACCGCCGAGGATGCCTTTGCCTACGAAGACAACGGCAACAGGATGATGGCGGATATCGAAAGCTGTCCGGTGCCGACCATCGCGGCGATCCATGGCGCCTGCACGGGCGGCGGCGCGGCAGTTGCGGCCTCCTGCGACATTCGTCTGACGGCGGCGGATCTCAAATTCGGTTTTCCGATTGCCCGCACGCTTGGCAATTGCCTGTCGAACGAGAATTTGCGGCGCCTGTCCTGGATCGTCGGTCCGGCCCGGGTCTCGGAGATGCTGCTGACGGCGCGTCTGGTGGGAGCCGAGGAAGCCAGGGCGATCGGCCTTGTCTCCGAAGTGCTGCCGGACCGGGATGCGGTGATGGCGCGCGCCGCCGAGATGGCGGAGACGATGAAGGGCCATGCGCCGATCACCATGCGGGTGACCAAGGAAGCGCTCCGGCGGTTGCGTACCAGCGGGGCCGTTCCGGAAGACCGGGATCTGATCGAGGCGGCCTATACCAGTGCAGATTTCCGCGAGGGCATGTCGGCCTTTCTGGAAAAACGCAGGCCGAACTGGCAGAACCGCTGAGCCGGACCTCTCAGGCGGCCAGATTCCGGGTCATGAAGACGCTGTGCGGGTCGAGAGAATAACTGCCGAAGGGCGGGCATTCCTCGAACCCGAAACGGCTATAGAGTGCGCGTGCCGGTGCGAAAGCCTCCATGGAGCCGGTCTCCAGGCTGACTTGCCGGTACCCGCGTTTCTTCGCCTCGGCCAGAATATGCTCGACCATGATCCGGGCCACGCCCTTGCCGCGATGCTGCCGCGCCGTATGCATGGATTTCAGCTCGCCATGCTCCGGCGATAATTCCCGCAGCGCGCCGCAGCCGAGCAGACCGCCATTCTCCCAAACGCTCCAGAACGTGATGTCCGGATGGCGCAACCCGTCGAGATCGAGGGCATGAACGCTTTCCGGCGGCGAATTGGCGTTGCCGTGTTCCAGATGTGCGGACAGCAATTCCG
Organism: uncultured Nisaea sp.; assembly: GCF_963974195.1. Lineage (NCBI taxonomy): Bacteria > Pseudomonadati > Pseudomonadota > Alphaproteobacteria > Rhodospirillales > Thalassobaculaceae > Nisaea > uncultured Nisaea sp. The sequence continues at coordinate 14,211 of NZ_CAXBDC010000051.1, read as the reverse complement.
CGATTTCCGGTCCGGTCAGATCGTCGATCCTGATTTCCATCTCACATCCCCATCTCTGAAATGAAATGAAAGCAAAGCATATCGGCTGAACGGATTTAATCTCAAGCTGAACAGTGCTTGTATTCTTTCATGAATTTATTGTCAGAAGAGCGATTTAGACTTGCCCGCATCGAGGGAGCACGGCTTAGTATCCGCTAGTGCACTCAAAATAATTACGGTTTCGGCGTATCAATGAAAACCGTATGGACAGGCGGGACCGGCCAAAAATGGCTATTTCACTGCAGACAGCAGCACTCAGCGCAATGCTCGCGTCGTTGCTGCTTGCGTCGGCGCTGACATATTTTAGATCGATTCCGAATGCTCCCGATGGGGTGAGTTGGTGGGCCGGCGGATTTTGGGCCTATGCGGGCGCCACTGGGTGCGTTGTGTTTCTTGCGCCGGTGCCCGGGGCGATTTTTCTGGAAATCCTGGTGTCCGCATCGGCTGTCATGATCGCCGCCGGAACACGCCGTTTTCTCGGATATAGAGTTCTGGCCCAGGTGGTTGTTCTGGGGATCAGCTTGATCGTTTTCTGGATACTCGCCGCCGAGATTTTCCATTTGCCGGTTCTGGCCCGGACCGTGCCGGTCTTCATCCTGTCCGGTGGCGCGTTGATCATTACAGGCGGATCGCTCTGGCGAAAGGGCGGGGTGGACGGTGTCGGCGCCGGATACCGGATCACCGGGACGCTCTTCATTCTCTGGGGAGTGCATCAACTGGATTATCCGGTGTTGCGCCATGTGGACTGGTTCGCGCCCTACGGCTTTCTCCTGGCGCAGTTTCTGGCCATTTCCTGCGTGGTCGGACTGATGATCGTCGCCCTGCATAGTGTTATGGCGCGAGCCGACAGTGAAGCCGCGGCGCGTCATGCCGCCGATGACGCACGGCTTCTGCAGCTTAACCTGCAGCAGAGCATCATCGATGCCGTGCCGATGCCGATTTTCGTCGAGGACGGTAAGGGCGCTCTGGTGAATGCCAATAGTGCGTTTGCGGAACTTACCGGCTGTAGCCAGCCTGATCTTGCCGGCCGGAAAATCAAGGAGATCTGGGCGGAGTCGGGAATCACCCGGAGCAGCGGGAAGGGCAAGGGTGCCCTGCCGGACGATGCGGCCTGGCAGGTGGCCCGGCAGGTGTCGGAGAAGCTGGTCCTGCCGTCGGGCCTGACCCGGAGTTACGCCGTTTCGAAAATGTCCCTCGCGATGCCGGGGGAGTCCCAGTTCGGGACTGTCGTGGTCATGCAGGACATGACGGATCGTACCCGCACGGAGGAACAGCTCCACGAAAGTGAAAAGCGGTTCAGGGATTTCGCCGAGGCCTCCTCGGACTGGCTGTGGGAAACCGATGCGGACGGACGTTTCAGCTATTTCGCGCACGGTGCGAGGGACTATAGCGGGCTTGTCCCGGAAAGCCATCTCGGGCGGACTCGCTTCGAGTCGACGATAGAGGATCTGACCTCGGAAAAATGGCGCGCGCATATTGCCGATATCGAGGCGCGGCGGCCTTTCAGCGGGTTTCGCTATCTTTTGCGCGGCGATGAAGGCCAGGAAGTCGCGGTGATGATCAATGGCGTGCCGTTCTATGACGATGACGGCACGTTTCGCGGATATCGGGGAACAGGCAGCGATGTGACCCGGCAGAGAGAGGCGGAAATCTCCCGGGACCGTGCGCTGCTTGGCGCCGAACGGGCGAACCGGGCGAAATCCGAATTCCTCGCCACCATGAGCCACGAATTCCGCACGCCCCTGAATGCGATCCTCGGTTTCAGTGAAATGCTCTCGCGGGAAGTGCTCGGTCCCGTCGGTGCACCGGCCTACCTGGAATATGCCGATGCCATCAATGACAGCGGCACCCATATGCTGGCGCTGGTGAACGACATTCTCGATATCGCGGCGATCGAGGCGGGTAAGCGCGTGATCATGAAGGAGGAAATCGTCCTTCTGGATCTGTTGCGGGAAAGCATGGTCGAGGTGTCAAAAATCGCGGCCGACAAATCGATCAATCTCGAGGTCGGACTGCCGGGTGTGCCCTTGCGGCTGTACGCGGATCTCCGTTCCGTTCGCCAGGTCATCCTGAATTTGCTGTCCAATGCCGTGAAGTTCACGCCACAGGGCGGCTGGATCCGGATATCCGCGCAACCCGACCGGGGCGACATGATTGCGATCCTCGTCGAGGATAACGGCGAGGGCATCGCGGCCGACAAGCTGCCCACCATCACCGATCCTTTTTCCCAGGCAAGCAATCATCCGCATCACAGCCATGAAGGCACCGGACTTGGCCTTAGTATTGTCAAATCTTTGGTAGATGCCCATTCGGGTGAATTGCAGATAGAGAGCACGCTCGGCGTGGGTACAAAGGTGACGGTCTGGCTGCATGCGGCTTACGGCCCGAACCCGACGCTTGCGGAAGCTGAGCCGGTGGAGCCCAAGGTTGACGTCGAGGAAGATCAGGACGAGGTCTAGCCGCAGTTTCCCGGCGCATCAAATGGGCGCATTCTCCGCGTCCAGTTGTTCCGGGGGCAATCTGTCTGTACATCCTGAACAGTAAACCGAACCGAAAACAGGTGACCTGATGTTTCGATCCTTCTTTCTGACCCGCGAATGGGCGGTGTGGGCGTGGGTTGGTATGGCGTTGATCGTCGGAGGGACCTGGTATCAGGTTCAGCTCGATGTTCAGATCAACGAGTGGTTCGGCGGTTTCTATGACACCGTTCAAAAAGCGCTTTCCGAACCCGGCAGCATCACGATCGAAGAATTCTACGGCTTTCTGGCTACGTTCGGCCGGATCGCGGGTATCTACGTTGTTATCGCCGTCATGCTCGGGTTTTTCACCAAGCACTGGGTGTTCCGCTGGCGCCAGGCGATGAACAATTTCTACATGAGCCACTGGGGCCGGTTGCGCCATATCGAAGGCGCCAGCCAGCGGGTCCAGGAAGATACCAAGCGGTTTGCGAATATCATGGAAACGCTCGGCAGCAATTTACTGGATTCAGTAATGACGCTGGCCGCGTTCCTGCCGATCCTCTGGGGGCTCTCGAAGCAGATCAAGGTGGTGCCGTTCTTCGGGGAGGTCGAGCATGCGCTGGTCTATGTGGCGATCATATTCGCGCTCTTTGGAACGGCCGTGCTTGCCGTTGTCGGTTTGAAACTGCCGGGGCTTGAATTCAACAACCAGAAGGTCGAGGCGGCTTACCGGAAAGAGCTGGTCTACGGAGAGGATCACGAGGACCGTGCTGCTCCGCCGACAGTTTGGGAGCTGTTCCAGAATGTCCGGAGGAACTATTTCCGGCTGTTCTTCCACTACATGTATTTCGATGTGGCGAAATGGAGCTATCTGCAGTTCGGCGTTCTGGTGCCCTATATCGCCCTCGCACCGACGATTGTCGCCGGTGGCATCACGCTTGGCGTCATGCAGCAGATTGTCCGGGCCTTCGGGCGGGTGGAATCCTCCTTCCAGTTCCTGGTCCGGAGCTGGGGGATCATCGTCGAGCTGATCTCCGTCTATAAGCGCCTGCGCGCCTTCGAGGCACAGATTGGGACGCTGCCCCCGGAGGTGCCGCAGCTCAAGGCTCCGGAATAACGCATCGGACTTTCCGGCGTGACTTAGACGGGAGTGGTACGCCGCCAGTATGCCGCGCTGGAGCGGCGTTCCGCCGGGAGTTCCAGCTCTGACTTGAAGTATGTCCGGAGGGCTCTTGCCTGTTCGGCTTCGCCGGCGAACCAGTAGATAGCGTCCCCGGCGACGGGGGGCGTTATGGCTTTCATCGCGTCGCTGAGATCGGCCGTGCTGACCCAGTCGATGGTGAAGTTCGCGGGCAGGGCGATCTTGAACGGGGTCTGATGCGGATGTAGCCCGATAACGGCATGGCCGCCGGTTTCATCCGGGCGGTTTTCCAGAATACGCAGGATCGCGGGGATGGCCGTGTCGTCACCACCAATCGCGAGCCATCCCGCGGGCGGGAAATAGCCGCCGCCGGGGCCGATCATGCCGACCTTGTTGCCCGGCTCGGCCGTTTCCGCCCAGTCAGCGAAGGCCCCGCCGGCATGGCGGACAATGTCGATATCCACTTCACCGCTTTCGGGACGGATTTGCCGGATGGTGTAGACCCGGACGGTCAGTGCGTCGTCGCCTTCCGGGTAATGAACCGCGCCGGATGGCTCTATCGTTGGCCATACGACGGGACGCTGGCCCGGCACCTCCGGAAACATCAGGCGGACATGCATGCCGCGCTGGTCGAACGGTGCCATGTCCTCGCCCTTCAGTGTCATCCGCAGCAGCCAGCTGGAGAGAGGCTGCACCTGTGTGACCGTCATTTCCCGGAAATTTTTCGGCTGGCCCGGGGCGGGGGCGACGCCGCTCCAGGTAATGCTTTTCGCCAGAACGGGGTCTGTTTCGGACAAATAGTGGGTGATGGATCCCTGAAGTGTTGTCAGTGCCGCTTCGTCGGGTGAAACGATCCGGACCTGAAGCTCTTCGTCCTGTGCCAGCAAATGAATACGGCCGAAATCGGTCTCGTACGTCGCGTCATTGGCGGCGCGCGTCACGGGAAGAATGTCGTGAGACTCCAGATGACGAACATGTTCGTCGAGCCAGGTCCCGGCATTTCCCACCGAAACCAAAAGTTCTGCTTGCATGACCCCGTGCCAATCCCGGCTCAAAGGCCGAATTTGATAATGAGATTTGTTCGCAGAATCAGTCGTAATTCATGCGGATGTCAAGGTCTCGTGGCGCAATGAGTCAATTCACCCGCTGGCTATTGCCGATCCGCTTTCGAGCGCCCGTTTCTGGGCGGCAATCCGGAACTGCGCGTTGCTGGCGCCATATCCGGCGTATCCGCCTCTCCGTTCGACAATTTCGAAGAAGAAGCCCTCGCCGTAATTGGGGCTGTAGATCTGGAAATACTCTCCCTGCTCATCCCGGTCATAGAGAATGCAGGCGCTCTGAAGCCGGCTGAGAAGATCGCCATCGAGCGCGAAACGGGCATCCAGATCGTCATAGTAATTCGGCGAAATGGCGAGGGGCACGAAGCCGGTTTTCTTCAGGAGTTCCGCGGTGGCGAAAATATCGTCCGTCCTGAAGGCCACATGCTGGACGGCGGAGCCGAAGCTCTCGGTGATAAAATGCCCGGCGAGGGTTTTGCTGTTTTCGGCACCGTTCAGGGTGATGCGGAGCGAGCCTTCCGGATTTTCAATGGCCTGGCTCCGGACCAGCCCGGCGGGATCAACGACATCGACCATCGGCGTTTTATGCGTATCGAAGATCGATGTGTAGAACAGCAGCCAGGTCAGCATTTCCTCGTAATTCATGGTCTGGGCCAGATGGTCGATGCCGGTCAGCCCGACCGTGAGGTCCGGCGCCTGATCGTCTTCCGGCTTGAACTCGATCTCCCATACCCGGGCGAGCTCGCTGTGGCTGTCGAGAAAATGCATGATGCCGCCGCCGACCCCCCGGATGGCGGGGATTTTCAGCTCGCCGGGACCAACGGGTTGCTCGAACAATGTCGCGCCGAGTTGCCGCGCCCGCTCTACCGTGGCGGCGGCGTCCTCCACCTTCAGGCCGATATCGCAGACAGTCGTGCCATGCACCAGATAGGAGGAATGGGCGAAACCTTCCCGTTCGGTGTTGATGACGATGTTGATATCGCCCTGCCGCCAGAGCATCACGTCCTTCGCGATGTGGCGGCCGGCTTTCTGGAACCCGAGCGCGGTCAGTTGGGCGCCGAGGTCCTCGGCCTCCTTTTCGTCCGCCGCGAATTCGATGAACTCGATACCGGAGGCGCGCACCCGGTCCGGCATGTCCGGAACGTCCATCGCGATGCCCTGCTCGGAGCGTTTCACCCGGTCCATCAGATAGACCAGGGAGCGGTGCCCATCGATGGAGATGGTCTTGGGTGAGCCGCCACGGAACTGGTCGTTGAAGATCTCGAGGGAGACATAGCCGTCGTAACCGGTGGCGGCGACGGCGCTCATAAACCTGGTGACGTCGAGATCACCCTCGCCCGGCATGCAGCGGTAATGCCGGCTCCAGTGAAAGAGATCCATGTCGATCGCGGGCGCGTCAGCCAGCTGGACGAAGAAGATTTTGTCGCTCGGAATGGAGCGTATCGAATTCGGATCGAGCTCCCGCGCCAGTGTATGGAAGGAATCGACGATCAATCCGATATTCGGATGATCGGCCCGGCGGACAATTTCCCACGCATCCCGATGGTCGTTGATATGACGTCCCCAGGCCAGTGCCTCGTAGCCGACGCGAATGCCGCGCTTCGCCGCCCGCTCGCCGAGTTCGGCAAAATCCGCCGCCGCGCGATCGATGCCGCCGAGGGAGAGGGGGGAGACGTTGGAGCAAATCAGCACGAGGTCCGCGCCGAGCTCTCCCATCAGGTCAAACTTGCGCTCCGCCCGGTCGAAGGTGCGGGCGCGCTGCGGCTCCGGCATGCCCTCGAAATCGCGGAAGGGCTGGAACAGCGTGATTTCCAGGCCGTGGTCCCGCACCAGTTGGCCCGCATCGCGGGGGGATCCGTCGAAGGCAAGAAAATCGTTCTCGAAGATCTCGATGCCGTCGAAGCCGGCCGCGGCGATGGCGGCCATTTTCTCCTCGAAGTCACCCGAGATCGAGACTGTGGCGATGGATGTTTTCATCGGTGTCTTTCCTCCATTAGCACTGGCGCGGGGATTGCCGTGTTTACCCGTCGTTTGTCATGCGCATGCGGTTTTGAGCCAGGCGCACATCCGGCGCAGGGATGCTTCGGTCTCGGGGCAATATTCCAGTGCCCGCAGATAGCCATGGATCAGGCCCTCGCCAGCATCCCGGGCGACCGTAACCCCGGCCGCTTCAAGTGCATCCGCATAGGCGGCGCCGCTGTCACGTAGAGGGTCGTACTGGGCGACGGCAATGTAGGCCGGAGGCAATCCGGCATGGTCGTCGGCTGCGAGCGGGGCGATATAGGGATCGCTGTTCAATTGCCCGGCATCGGGGCAATAGAGTGCGTTGTTCTCCGCCATGCCGGCGACTTTCAGGAGTGGCCCGTTTGCATTCTCGGCGTAGGACGGGCGGGTGCGGTCGAAGTCGCAGGACGGATAGACGAGCATTTGCGCCCGCAGGGGCAGGTCCAGCTCCCTGCATTTCAGGGCGGTCGCCGCCGCGAGGTTGCCGCCCGCGCTATCACCGCCGATGGCGATGCGATCCGGATCGATACCGAGCCTGGCGGCGTTCTGGTGTACCCACTGCGCGACCGAGACACATTGCTGGAAGGCGGCGGGGTAGGGGTGTTCGGGGGCCAGTGCGTAATCGACGCTGATCACCGTCTGCTGGTTCCAGGCTGCGATGCGGGAGGTTATGTCCCAGTGTGTCTCCGGGCTGCCCTGCATCCAGCCGCCGCCATGCATGTAGATCAACGCGGCTTGCGGTGCGCTGTCGGCATGGCGGAAGACCCGGACCCGGACGGGGCCGCCGGGACTGTCGATCCAATGCTCTTCGTCCGTTTCCACGTTCTCCGGTGTCTCCAGCCGCATCTCCCGGGCGATGGCCTCGAACCTGATGCGGCGGTCCGCCGGCGTGGCGCCCGGGGCCAGGCTGGACCATTTGCTGTCCCAGACGTCGAGGAAGCGGAGAATACCGGGAAGAATCCGGCGCGTTTCATCCAGTGAGTTAAGCACACTGCGTCCTTTGTCCGTATCGGTCCGCATGACGAAGCGCAGGATCATGTCGCCGACATGCCGGCGCAGCATCTGCTGGCCTCGGGGGCTGAACAGGTCGTCACCGAAAATCCGGGAGAATGTGGACCGGTTGGAGACGTTGAAATAACAGAGCGCGGAGATGTGCCAGTGCAGCTCAAGGGCTGTCAGTCCGCGCCGGAACAGGCCGAGCTCGCAGCCGCGGGCATAGATGTTTTCCAGCAGCCGGATCGCCGAGCTGTTCTGGCCGACGATACCGTCGGACCGGGACATATGCTCGCCATTGTGAATGTTCTCGATAGTCACCAGCCGGACGAAAGTGACCGCGTTGCGGTGATGATCGAAGGTGAATTCGGCAAGCTGGCGCAACGCCTCGACCGGCGGGACATGGGCCAGATCGAGGGCATCCTCGGAGCGGCGCATTTCCTGATAGGCTTCTTCCAGCACGGCCCGGTAGAGGCCTTCCTTGTCCCCGAAATAATAATAGATCATCCGCTTCGAGGTTTTGGTCTTGGCCGAGATCTCGGCAATGCGCGCACCCGAGAGGCCCTTCGCGGCGAAGATCTCGCGGGCGATCTGGAGGATGTTTGCACGGACCGCGTCAGGATCCTGTTTCCATCCTCCGCGGAACAACTCTTCGGTCTGATCTTCCGGATGGTCTGGTGACGTAACAATCTCGCCCAACGGTTCCCCCTGATCTTCTTAATTGCCTTCGTTGGTCGCAGCATACCAAAGCGTCTTGCCGGGTGCGCCCCCGGCGTGCCGGAGCGGACCCTGATGGCGGCCTGTATGCGACACTATTGACAGATTTAACCGTAGTGAACAATATCGAGAAAAATCAGCCATGCTGTTAACGGCTGGGCATAAGGGATGGACGTCGTGGGAACTGAAGTCGAGGTTATGGGCGAAGCCCCGTTGCCGGGAGCCGTACTTGCAGGGCTTATCGGGCACGGCATTCAAGCCTCGCGCACTCCCCGTATGCATATGGAAGAGGGTGCCGCGGTTGGCTTTCCGTATGATTACCGGCTGATCGACCTGCCGCTCGGCATGGGGGAGATAGCGCTCGCCCAGCTTCTGAACAATCTCGAAGATGCCGGGTATTGCGGTATCAATGTAACCGTACCGTACAAAAGAGAAATTCTGACGCATCTCGATGCGCTTTCGGACGACGCGCGCGCGGTTGGCGCCGTCAATACGGTGCTGTTCACCAAAGACGGCCGGATCGGCCACAACACGGACTATTGGGGATTTGCGGAGAGCCTGCGGCGCGGCCTGCCCGATGCCGCGCGCGATCATGTGCTGCTGCTCGGTGCCGGTGGCGCGGGGCATGCCGTGGCCCATGCGCTGGTTGATGCCGGTGTGAGGCAGTTGCTGGTGCGCGACATGAACCAGGCGCTGGCTGATGAGCTGGTGGATGAATTGAACGCGCGCGTCGGCCCTGGCCGCGCCCGGGCCGTGACGGATATTGGCGAGGCCGCCGGTGCAGCCGACGGCATCGTGAACGCCACCCCGGTAGGCATGCTGAAAATGCCGGGCATGCCGATTGATGGCGCGTTGATCGCACCCCGCCAGTGGGTCGCGGACATTGTCTACTTTCCGTTGGAAACAGAGTTGCTGGCGCATGCCCGGGCAAAGGGATGTGCCGTGTTGTCGGGCGCCGGTATGGCGCTCTTCCAGGCTGTCCGGGCATTCGAGCTGTTCACCGGCGTTACGCCGGATGCCGACCGGATGAAGGCGGTGTTCGACTCATTCGACTGACCGCTGCGGAACGCAGAGTCCGCAAAATTCGCAAAAAAGGGAGGAAACAATGCGAAACCAAACCATGAAAGGCGCCCTCAGAGGTGCCGTCGCCGCCGTCGCTCTTGTGGTTACGGCGGGAGCCGCAGCCGCTGCTGACGTTGTGGAAATCATCTATTCCGACACGGTTCAGGAAACGGACCGCCGCAGCGGTATCCTGAAGGAGCATTTCGCCGGATGCCTGGGCGATGGCTTCGAGTTCAAGCCCTATTTCGGCGCCACCCTGTTCAAGCAGGGCACCGAGCTGACCGCCATGCAGCGCGGCAATCTCGATATGGCCAACCTCGCCAGCTACGATTTCGAGAACCAGGTTCCGTCCGCCTCGATCCTGGGCACCGGCTATCTGTTCCGGGGCTATGAGCACATGCGCAAAGTGTTCGACGGCGACGTGATGGATGGCCTGTTCGGCGAGATTCAGGAAAAGACCGGGGTCAAGGTCCTGGCCAATCCCTATATCGGCACCCGCCACGTCAACATCAAAGGCGACAAAAAGATCATGACGCCGGCGGACATGGCCGGCATCAAGCTGCGTATGCCGGGCGGTGAGGGCTGGCAGTTTCTCGGCAAGGCGCTCGGCGCCAATCCGACGCCGGTAGCGTTCACGGAGGTCTATACGGCGCTGCAGACCGGCACCGTTGACGGACAGGACAACCCGCTGCCGACCAACAAGCAGATGAAGTTCTACGAGGTGACCAACCAGATCGTTCTGACCAGTCACCGGGTTGCCACCAACATCTTCGCCATGTCGGGCAAGAAATGGAACAGCCTGAACGACACCCAGAAAGCGAAGGTCAAGGAATGCGCCATGCAGTTCCAGGCCGCCATGGACCAGAGCACGCTTGGTCTTGAGAAAGAAATGGCGGACTTCTTCGAGAAAGAAGGCCTGAAGCTCTACAAGCCGGACATCGATGCGTTCCGTAACCACGCGCTCGATATGTACAAAAACTCCGACTATTCGAAGAACTGGCCCGCCGGACTCCTCGAAAAGATCAACAAGATTTAATATCCGAGGCGGCACCGGCGCTTTTGCGGCGCCGGTGCCGCTGTCTTTTCCGGAGGGACCGCTTTGCTGGGTTGGCTGTCGCGTCGCGCCGAGAATTTTCTCGCGCTGGTGCTCGCTGCATTGTTCGCGAGCTTTCTCATACAGATTGTTTTCCGCTACGTGCTGAACCTGCCTTTGGGCTGGACGGTCGAAATGGTGTCGATCTGCTGGCTGTGGGGCATTCTGTTCGGTTACGCCTTTGTTGTCCGGGATAGCGACATTATCCGGCTGGACATCATCTATGACATGTTCCCGCGCGGCGGCCGCCGGACTCTGGACGTGATCACGGGGCTGATCTGTGCCGGTCTGTTCGCCTGGACGCTGCCGATGGCCTGGGAATTCATCGATTTCATGAAGATCGAGAAGACGGCCTATATCCGGCTGCGCTTCGATTACGTCTTCGCCATTTATGTCCCCTTTGCGCTGGCCGTGATTTTCCGCTCCCTGCGCAGTGTCTGGTATGGCCTGTCCGGAACCGGCCCCGCCTTCAGCCTGACCCACGGGGCGGAGACTCATGATTATGATTGATCCGTTTACAGTCGCTCTCCTGCTTATCCTGTTCCTGGCTTTCGGCGGGCTCTCGATGGGGCTGGCGATGATCTGCGGCGCCTTCACCTATCTGCTGCTTGGCGGTTTCGATCCCTCGATCGCCTCCGAGACGTTGCTGCAGGGGCTCTTCCACGGCTACACGCTGCTTGCCATTCCGCTCTTCATCCTGGCCGCCGACATCATGAATATCGGCACGCTGGCGGATCGCCTGTTGCGGTTCAGCCAGGCACTGGTTGGCCGCTTCAAGGGCGGCCTCGGCCATGTGAATGTGGTCTCGTCGCTGATCTTCTCCGGCATGTCCGGCTCCGCCGTCGCCGATGCGGTCGGTATGGGCAAGATCATCATCACCATGATGACCAAGGACGGGAAATATACCGGCTCCTATGCCGCTGCCATCACGGCCGCCTCGGCCACCATCGGGCCGATCATCCCGCCCTCCATTCCCATGGTGCTCTACGCCCTGGTCTCGGACCAGTCGGTTGGATACCTGTTCGCCGCCGGGATGTTGCCGGGGCTGCTGATGGGCGTCGTGCTGATCGTCATGAACATGATCATCGCGCACCGGAGAGACTTCGCGACCGATGAGGCCATCCCGCTGCGGGAGCTGCCGGCGACAACATTCCGCGCCATTCCGGCCCTGTTGCTGCCGGTTATTCTGCTGGGCGGGATCTATGGCGGGGTGATGACGCCGACGGAAGCGGCTGCCGTGGCGGCGTTCTATGCCCTCTCGATTTCTGTCCTGTTGTACCGCTCCGTCACGTTCAAGGGCTTCTATCAGGCCCTGCTCGGCTCCGCCCGGTCGACGGCGACGGTCGGTATCCTGATCGCGGGTGCCTTGACCTTCGACTATGTGGTGACGCGGGAGAACGTGCCGCAGATGATGGCTGATTTTCTCAGCCAGTATGATCTTTCGCGCGCGGGTTTCCTGCTGGCCATCAACGTCATGTTCCTGGTGCTTGGCTGTATCCTTGAGTCAGGGGCGATCCTGCTGATCATCGTGCCGATCTTCCTGCCGACGGCTCAGGCGCTGGGCATCGATCTGGTGCATTTCGGGGTTGTTGCCGTGGTCAATGCCATGCTTGGCCTGATCACGCCGCCCTACGGCCTGCTGCTCTTCATCGTGGCCTCGATCACGAAGCAGCCGCTGATCCGGATCGTGAAGGATCTGCTGCCGTTCCTGGCAGCCCTTCTGGTTGCGCTTGGGGTGATTACCTTCGTGCCGGACTTCGTGCTCTTCCTGCCGCGCCTGCTCGGCTACAAGGGATAAAGCCGGGCGGGGGCTGAGTGCCCCCGCCCGCATCTTGCGGTATTCGCGTGAGGTTAGATCACGGGCACGGGGTTAGTCTTCCCGCTTTCTCCAAATGTTGATTTCTTACCGTCTGTTTGCGCCCCGGAAGCCGGATGCTTCCGGGAAGGAGCGGCGCTGCATGGGAAACGCTGGAAAAAATCAGCGAAATAGGCAACATTATTGACGCAAATTAGACCTCATCCGAGGCTCTATGACAGAATGCAGAAGACAAACGTATCGGAGAGGGGGCTCTTACTTCGGCCCCTGAAGCGCAAAATGCTTACTGAATGAAGGACGTCTGGTTACTTAACAATTGAGTGGAAGATTGATGAAGAACTCATCTGAGGATCAGAAAAAGAGATCCGATTTCCATGAGGTTGGCGTCGACTTGATGTTGCAGAAAATTGAGCCGCTTTTTTGCTCGAAATTTCCTGCGCTCTCAAACATCGCGATTGCCGGCCTGGTTTCGATCGCCGCGAAAGACCACGTCCCGCATGCCTATCTGTTCGTGTGGGTCGGTCTTATGTCTGCCGTGTCCTTGTATCGGATCAGTCTTGTCGAAAGGTTCGGGCGTGCCCAGGTGACGAGCGCGGAAGCGCCGCTCTGGGAAAGCCGGATGTTTCTCTGTGCCGCCGTGCAGGGGGGAATCTGGTCGCTTATCGGCGTCGCCATTGTCGCCTTTCCAATGCCCATCGATGTTTTGGGTGTTATGTCCATGGCTGTCTGCGGGATGCTGGCCGGTGCCACATTCACCATGACGGGCAGCCAGAGGGTTTTCCGGGCTTTCGTTGTTCCCGCCAGTCTGGGCCCCACGGTAGGGGTTGCCATTATGGAGGGCGGCCCTGGATTTATAATCTCGTCTATGGGGCTGGTTTTCCTGACCCTGGTCCTGATCTGGGGCCGCGCGATCGCGCGATCGGTGGACGAGCGTCTGTCCCTTGCGGCCGAGAAGGAGCACTTGCTCGCCAATCTTGAGCTCGCACACAGGGAAGCGGAGATTGAGAAGAATCTGAAGCAGGAAACCTTTAACAAGCTCGGGCATGAATTGAGGACGCCACTCAACAGCATCATCGGCTTTGCGGAGATCATCGGCACGGAAGCCGTCGGCCCGATCGGCAATGTGAAATATCAGGAATACGGATCTCTCGTCGCCGAGAGCGGAAAGCACCTGTCAAACCTGATTGACGAGATGCTGAATCTCGGGAAAAGCGAGAGCCTGCAGGCAGCAATCGACAAAGAGCCTGTCGAGGTTGCGGAGATCATCTCTTTCAGCCGGGATTTGCTCGCTCCCCTGGCAAGGCGGCGTGATGTCGAGCTGAATATCTCCTGCGCTGATAATGCTTCTCCGGTGATCGCCGCTGACCGTCTCAAGTTACGGCAGGTTCTGATCAACCTGATGAACAACGCAATTCACTACACGCTGCCAGGTGGAAAGGTAGATGTCGTGCTGCAGGAAGGTCCCAGCGGTTTCCTGGAAATATGCGTGTCGGACACGGGAATCGGCATGGCTGAAGAGGATATCCCCAAGGCGCTGGAGCCCTTCAACCAACTTGAGAGCGGCAAGATCCATAATCCAGGCGGCAAGGGCATTGGACTTGCCCTGTCCAAGAAGTTCGTCGAGTTGCATGGCGGCAGCCTGAGCATCGAAAGCGCGTTCGGCGTGGGGACGACTATCCGCGTCTTGCTCCCTGTCGGGACGGAGGGCTGAGGCTCTGGAAGCGGGGAGCAGGCTGGAATGCCTCTCGTCCAAAAAAATTGCCGAGAACCCAAAGGTTCCCGGCAAGTTGAACAGGGAGGCTTCACGTCTGGGAGACGTAGGACCCCGA
>NZ_CAXBDC010000050.1:0-33146 GCF_963974195.1 uncultured Nisaea sp. | reverse complement strand
CGACTTTGCTCCAGGAGCCGCTTCAATTCTCTCGCGCCAACCGAAACTCATGAATTGAAGGCTGGTTTGCCTCATACCCGGTGGAAATGAGGTCATCGAGTTCGTGTCAGGCCCGACCCTCTCAATTCCGGAAATACCCGACCATTCGGATTATCGGTTCCAAAACGAAAACGGGCCCGCCAATGGCGGGCCCGTCGCAATTCGGTGCAGGGTCGTGCGGGATCAGCTCGCCTTGGCGAACAGCTCTCCGACATAGTCCCAGTTCACCATGTTCTCGATGAAGGCCTTCACGTAATCCGGACGGCGGTTGCGGTAATCGATGTAGTAGGAATGCTCCCACACGTCGCAACCGAGCAGAACGGTCTCGCCATAGGCCATCGGGCTTTCGCCGTTCGGGGTCTTGGTGACCTTGAGCTTGCCGTCGCTGCCCATGGCCAGCCAGCACCAGCCGGAGCCGAACTGGGTGACACCGGCTTCAATGAAGGCAGCCTGGAAATCGGCGACCGAGCCGAGGTCTTCGATGATCTTCTTTTCAAGCGCGCCAGGGATAGCGCCGCCGCCATTCTTCTTCATCATCTGCCAGAACTGCAGGTGATTCCAATGCTGGCTCGCATTGTTGAGCAGGCCGGCCATCTTGTTCTTGTATGCGGTCTGCACGATCTCTTCGAGGGACTTGTCCTCGAGGCCGGTGCCTTCCAGCAGCTTGTTGCCGTTGGTGACATATGCCTGATGGTGCTTGTCGTGGTGAAACTCGAGGGTTTCTTTCGACATATACGGCTGAAGCGCTTCGTAATCGTAGGGAAGGGCTGGCAGTTCGAAGGCCATTTCGCTCTCCTGTTTTCGCTTGTTAATCTCGCCGGAACCCGACAGCAGGACGTGCGGATGGCGCACCATCCACTTATAAACACCGGATCCCTTGTTAACGTGACTTAAGTCACATTTAGCAAAATGCAAAGGGAAAGAAGCTGGACAAGCGGGGAATAGACCCGTGCAATTGCTTCAGAAATGAGAGGGCACCGGCATGCTTCTGGCCGAAATTACCGATACACATTTGATGGATGGCGGCATCCCGGCCTACGGCACGATAGACACCAGGGCCCATCTTGATGCGGCTATTGCGACGATCGCCGCCCTGTCGCCAAAGCCGGATGCCTTGCTGGTGGCAGGCGACATATCGGAAGACGGCACCCTGGGCTCGTACACGCTGTTCCGCGAGACGGTCGCGCCTCTCGGCATCCCGGCCTACGTCATTCCCGGGAACCACGATGCGCGCGAGCCCATGCGCACGGCCTTCGCCCCGGACGGCTACATGCCCGCCACCGGACCGCTCGATTATGCCGCCGATCTCGGACCGCTCGCGCTCATCGCGCTGGACACGCTCGAAGAGGGGGAGCCGCATGGTACTTTCAGTACCGGGCAATGTGACTGGCTCGGCGAAAATCTGGACAAGCTGGCCGGGAAACCCACCGTCGTCATGCTGCACCACCCGCCTTTTCCAACCGGCATGAAAATGGACGAAATCAACTGCCGGGACGGCGATGCCATCGGTGCGGTGATCGAACAGTTCAGCAATGTCGAAATCGTCCTGGCCGGCCATTTCCATCGCTCCATGCACCGCAACTGGGCCGGAACAACGGCTAATATCTGCTCCTCCACCGCCCATCAGATGGGCCTCGACCTTGCCCACAGGCCGGGTTTCAAGGTCTTCATGGAGCCACCCCAGATCCAGCTCCTGCACTGGCAGAAAGAGAGCGGCCTTTCTGTTCACCAGGTCCCGGTAGGGGTGTTTGAATGCGTGCATGAAGGGAAATAGACTCATCCCGCACTCATTCACCAACCCGTGATTGCCGCGCCCGACGGAGCGTGTAAACTCCGCCACCATGTCCGATAAATATCCCCTCGACCTGACCCGCCGCCAACCGAACATCTACGGTTTCAGTGGCCTCGACCGCAGCGCTCACCTCCGCGAGGAGGAGGGCTGGCTTGAACGGCTTGTCGGTGACGCCACGACCCGGCTGGTACCGGTCTGGCGCAGCCGCTCGCTCGTTTTCGGTGCGGACAGTGAAACCCCGGCCGCCTCCTTGTTGAGCGCACGGGAGTTCACTGTCCTGATCGAACAATCGGAAACCGTTATCTTCCTCGGCAATCGGAACGGCGAGGCGCATGTCGCGGTCGATCTCTCCCATCTGGAAGAGGAAGCAGCGGCAGCGGCGGTGAGCGGCACCGGTGAATTCATGGATCTGCGGCAGGTCGGCCCGGTGCTGGAGCGGTTCGAGGGCTCCGTCCTCGCCTATGCCCGGGGTCTGATGCACTGGCATCAGCGTCACCGCTTCTGCGGCGTCTGCGGCTCGGCCACCCGGATCGCGAAAGGCGGGCACCAGCGCAGTTGCACGAACGAAGCCTGCAACACCCCCGCTTTCCCGCGCACAGATCCCGCCGTCATCATGCTGGTGCATGATTCAGCCGGCGAGAAAGCCCTGCTCGGGCGCCAGGCGGTCTGGCCGGAAGGGCGCTATTCCACCCTCGCCGGTTTCGTCGAGCCGGGCGAAACGCTGGAAGAAGCCGTCGCCCGCGAGGTTCATGAAGAGACCGGCGTGGAAGTGTGCGACGTGCGTTATCACTCCTCCCAGCCCTGGCCATTCCCGGCCTCGATCATGCTGGGTTTCCATGCCGAGGCGAAAACCACGGAAATTTTCCGCCGCGACGAGGAGCTGGAAGACGCCCAGTGGTTCAGCCGTGACGAATTGATGAACTTCCGCGCCCTCGGCAAGGGTCTGCCAAGCAAGGATTCCATCGCCCGCCGCCTGATCGAGGACTGGCTCTCCGGAGACGCCTGAACTCAGCCGCCGAATTTCGCCGCCGCCGCGTCCATCCGCGCCGCGAGATCGGTATCAAGGCGGGTCAAACCGCCCGCATCGTGTGTGGTGAGGGTGACGTCCAGCCGGTTATAGACGTTGAACCATTCAGGGTGATGGTCCATCTCCTCGGCGATTTCAGCGACCGCGCTCATGAAGCCGAACGCGGCCTTGAAATCGGGGAACTTGTAGCTGCGCCGGATCGCATCCCGGCCGGCCACCGCATCCCAGGCCGTAAGCGTGGCCATCGCCAGCTCCCGTTCCTGCTCGGTGAGTTTGTCTGCCAAGGCATCCTCCCTGTCGGTTCACGACCACACTAGCGGAAAATCCCCGCGCCGGTTATAGCGGAAGCATGAGCCAGCCTGTTCAGCCGCCCGTGGAGCGCCCCATGGAACCGCCCAGCCTCGACGATATCGAGGCTCTCGCCCGTGAAGCGTTCCGGACGATCCCCGAGGAGTTTCGCGCGCAGACCGGCGACGTGACCTTTCTGGTGACCGACTTCGCCGAACAGGACGTGCTGGATGAACTCGGTGCCGAAAGCCCATTCGAGATTCTCGGTCTTTATGCGGGGATCCCCTTCGGCGAGGCCGGAACCCTTTCAAACCCGGCCGATCTCAACCGGATCTTCCTCTACCGCCGGCCGATCCTCGATTACTGGTGCGAGACAGGCGAGGACCTGAGCGACATCGTCCGGCATGTGCTGATCCATGAGATCGGCCACCATTACGGCTTCTCCGACGACGACATGGAAAATATCGAAGCCAGCGCCGACTGATCCGCTCCTGCAGAGCAGATTGTCGCACCCGGCCCGGATGTCTTGCACTTCGCCATTTAAGATGCATATTAAATTCATCTTTTAACACTGGAGCTCGGACCATGACCTCCATTCCGATCCGCAGCAGGCCCGCCTCACGGGATGACCTTCGCGCCGAAGCGGCGGCGATCGGCATTACCGAGGCCTATATCTCAATCCTCGTCGACAGCTTCTACGACCGTATCCGCGCGGACGAGATACTCGGTCCGATCTTCGAGAGGCGGATCGGCGATGACTGGGACCCTCATCTCGCCCGGATGAAAGCCTTCTGGGGGTCGGTCGCGCTCTATACCGGGCAATATTCCGGCAAGCCGGTTCCGGTGCATTACGCCATCACGGAAATAGAGGCCGGGCATTTCGACCACTGGCTCGTCCTGTTCGAAAAAACTCTGGAAGAGACGGCGCCGTCACCGGGTGTCGTCCCCTATTTCATGGAACGTGCCCGGCGCATTGCCGAGAGCCTGAAACTGGCGATCTTCGGCGTGCCGGAGCTGCAGCGGAAAAGAGGAGCGGACACATGATCGCGCTCAAGATCATCACCATGCTGGCGATCGCCGCGACGGCCGGATTCTTCCTGCTCTATCTCGCCGCGATCGAACTCGATGTCCGCAAGGACCGGCGCGAAGGGCTGAAGCCGTTCCTCGACGATACGGGCGGCGCCATCATCCTCGGCGCGCGGTCCGCTTTCGCGGTCTGCATCACCCTGCTGGTCGTCTGGAGCGTCTGTGAAATAGCCGGATAGGAGGAGACATCCCATGAAACCGAACAGCCCTCTCTGGCGCAGAATCGGGCCGCTTGTTCTGCTCTGGGTCGCAGCCCCGTTTCCTCTCTACCTCTGGGCCGTCATCGCCCTCACGCTTGGCCTGAAGTGAAGAATTGAGGCTGAAATGAACATGCACACACGCCTGCCCCGCGCACTGCCACCGGCGGCGCGGCACTACAGCAGCTCGCCGCATTTCACCGAGGTCACGGTCCCGGAAAAACTGACCAGTCTGCACCGGACCAAACCCGGTGTCTGGGGGCGGCTGGTCGTCGAGCAGGGCACGCTTCGTTTTCTCGAGCCCGGCCCGCCAGAGCGCGATGAGGCCGTATCCGAGGGAGAAGAGATCATCATCGCCCCGGAGCTGCCGCACCGGGTCTCGATCACAGGGCCGGTCTATTTTCTGATCGAGTTTTACAGGGAGTAGCCGGATGCGCCTCAACACCCAGACGGACTATGCCCTGCGGCTGCTGATGCATCTGGCGGTGAATTCCTCCCGGCTGGTCACCATCCAGGAGGTTTCAGACCGGTTCTCCATTTCCCGAAACCACCTGATGAAACTGGCAAGCGCCCTCACCCATGAAGGATTCGTCACATCCGTGCGCGGGCGCTCCGGCGGCCTGAAGCTGGCGAAGCCGCCGGAACAGATCACGGTCGGCGCCGTCGTCCGCTGCATGGAAAATGATTTCGCCATGGTCGAATGCTTTCAGGCGGGGCGGGGGCAATGCCTGATCACGCCCGTTTGCCGTCTGAAAGGCGTGATCAATGGCGCCGTCGCCGCTTTCCTCGCGGAACTCGACCGCAGCACTCTTGCCGATCTGGTGCAGGGCAACGCGCCTCTTGAGCGGATGCTGGCCTGAGCTGCATCACGGCACGGGCCTGCCAAGCCAGATGGCCCGCCCGGAATCATCCGCCGCCGGAAGCGCGATCCGCTCGAACCCGGCCCGCTGCCAGAAGGCGAGGCCGCCCGGATTACCCGGATTGACGCCGACATGGACCCGCTCCGCTCCGGCCTCCCGCGCCGCCGCGAACCAACGCTCAAGCAACCGGGAGCCGACGCCCTGGCGTTGCAGGCGCGGCAGCAGGTTCATGTGGAGATGTCCGGGATGTTCCGCGACGACCGCATCAGGGATCACCGCCGTATGGTGCATCCGGTGCGCCCGCTTCGTATCCGCGTCACAGTCCGGCGGCAAAACCGCCCCCGGATCCGGATAACGGGACCGCAGGGCAGGCCACCATGCCCGCTCAAGCAGCGCCTCGAACGGGCGGGTATCGGCAACTCCGACAACAAACCCGGCAACACCGAGATCATCCTCGGCGACAAAGCACAGCTCCGGCGCGCATTCCGCGTAAGGTCCGACATAGATATGTCCGATGAGATCCAGGTCCCGATAGAGATGCCGCGCGTCCCCGCCGCCATCACCGGTCATCACCGAAATCCGGTAGAGCGCCGGACGGTCCGCCTTGCGATATTCCCTGATGCGGATCACGCGGGTTTCCTCAACGCCGGCCGAACAGTTTCTCGATATCGTTGAGACCGAGCGCCACATAGGTCGGGCGGCCGTGGTTGCATTGCCCGGAATGCGGGGTGACTTCCATCTCGCGCAGCAGCGCGTTCATTTCCTCGACGGTCAGCCGCCGTCCGGAACGCACCGAACCATGGCAGGCGATGGTGCCGCAGATATGCGCCAGCTTGTCCTTCAGGGCCATGGCCTCGCCGAACTCGGTCAGCTCTTCGGCCAGGTCACGCACAAGACCGGCCACATCCGCCTCGCCCATCAGGGCCGGGACTTCACGAACCACCACGGCACCGGCACCGAACGGCTCCAGCACCAGACCAAGCTCCGCGAATTCCTCCGCCCGCGCGGCCAGCCGCTCGACCGAGGCTTCGTCCAGATCCACCACTTCGGGGATCAGCAGCATCTGCCGCTTGATACCATCCGCCTCCAGCGCCTTTTTCATGCGCTCATAGACCAGCCGCTCATGGGCCGCATGCTGATCGACGATCACCATGCCCGCGCTGGTCTGGGCCACGATGTAATTTTCATGCAACTGGGCGCGGGCCGCACCGAGTGGATGGGCCTCCAGTGCCGCGCTTTCCGGGGTCGGGGCTTCGGAGCGGGCCTGCGGAGCCTCGTCCTGCCACATTCCCCCGCCCCCCTGATCGGCGGGCGGCTGACCGATGGGGACCTGACCAATAGGGGCCTGGTACGCCATGCCGGACTCGGCCATGCCGCGCGACACCGTGCTTCCGTACCCGGACCGGTTCTGCGGCTGCCAGGCATAGCTTGTCTGCGGCATCTGATTTTCAACGGACCGGCCGAGCGCCCCCAGCGTCGCGTTGGCGACCGTGGTCGAAGCCCGGTGCCCGGCAGCGACGAGCGCGTGTTTCAGCGCGCCGACGATCAGTCCGCGCACCAGTCCCGGCTCCCGGAACCGGACTTCGGTCTTGGCCGGATGCACGTTCACGTCGACCACCTCCGGCGGCACGTCAAGGAACAGGGCCAGCAGCGGATGCCGGTCGTGCGAGATGAAATCCATATAGGCGCCCCGCACGGCGCCATAGAGCAGCTTGTCTCGCACCGGCCGGCCGTTCACGAACAGGAACTGGTGGCTGGTGGTGCGCTTGTTGATGGTCGGCAGGCCCGCATAGCCGGACAGCCGGATGCCCTCGCGTTCCGCCTCGATGGGCAGGGCGTTATCCTCGAAATCGCGGCCCATGACGGCGCCGAGCCGGACCAGCCGGGCCTGGAACAGATCGCCCTCGGCCTCGTTCAGCCGGATCGTCGTGCGGCCGCCGTCGCCAAGCGTGAAGGCGACATGCGGGTGCGCCATGGCCAGCCGCTCGATGACATCGACGGCATGGCTGTATTCGGTGCGTGGCGCCTTCAGGAACTTGAGGCGCGCGGGCGTGGCATAGAACAGGTCCCGGACCTCGATGCGCGTGCCCTGGCCGAGCGCGGCCGGCTCCGGCGGCGTCACCCTGCCGCCTTCGACGGACAGGCTCCAGGCGCTCTCCTCCGGGCCCGCGGAGGCTGCCCGGGTGGTGATACTCATCCGGCTGACGGCGCCGATGGAGGGCAGCGCCTCGCCCCGGAAACCGAGGCTGGTGATATGAGTAAGATCCTCGCCCTTCAGCTTGGAGGTGGCGTGCCGCTCGACCGCGACTTCCAGCTCCTCCCGGCTCATGCCCATGCCGTTATCGGTCACGGTGATGGCGGTCCTGCCGCCGTCGCGCATGATCACGTCGACGCGGGTCGCCCCGGCATCCAGCGCGTTCTCGATCAGCTCCTTGGCGGCGCTTGCCGGACGTTCGACGACCTCGCCCGCGGCGATCCGGTTGACCAACCCATCCGGCAGACGCCGGATACGCCCGACGGTTTCCTCAATTCTGGAAGCGTTTCCGCTCACCCGGCCATCTCCGCCAGATACCGGCGGGCCAGCACCTTGCCATCCTCGACGGCGGGCTGGTCGAAGGCATCGACGCCGATCAGGTCGGCCGCCACCATGGTTTCCAGGAAGAAATGCATCATCAGCGCGCCGACGCTTTCCTCATCGACGGCGTCGATATGGATGATCCGGGTTGGCCGCCTGTTGGTAATCAGGGTTTCCGCCGTCGCCCGCTGCTCCGCGTCCATCAGGTCGCCCATGGTCCGTCCGGCGAGATAGGAGAGCCCGTCCCCCATCAGCTCCGTCGCGCTCGGGCCGACCGTGCCGCCCGTTCCCGCAACAGCGCTCAAAACCAGAGTCACGAGCTTGTCCCGCGGGCCATCGAGGAAGAGCTGCAGGCTGCTATGCTGATCGACCGCGCCGAGCGCGCTGATCGGGGTCGTGCCGTTCCCCTGCTTGCCGAGGCTTTCCGCCCAGAGCTGGGTGAACCAGTCGCCCATCCGGTCCAGCCGGTCGCTATAGGGCATCAGCACGGTCTGGGTGACGCCACGTTCCCGGCCGAGGCCGATATTGACCATGGCCCCGAGAGCCGGTGCGCTTTCCAGCGGGTCCGACGGCGCAAGAGCGGCATCAGTCACCGCCGCCGCGCCGCGCCGGATGGCTTCCGCGTCGAGCCCGACGATCATGGCCGGCAGCAACCCGTTCAGGGTCAGGCCGGAATAGCGGCCGCCGATAGCTGGATCATGATCCAGACACCGGCATCCGATCTTCTCCGAGAACTGCCGGAGCGGACGCGGGCCGGGTTCGGTGACCGTGAAGAAATGCCGCGCCGGATCGAGCCCCGCCGCCACGAATGCATCGTGACAGATCAGGGTCTGACACAGCGTCTCCGCCGTGCCGCCGGATTTCGAGATAGCGATCACCGCCGTCTTCTCCAGCGCAATGCGCCGGAAGATCGAGGTGAAGGTCGCCGGGTCGATATTGTCGAGGAAATGCAGCTTTGGCGCATCCGGAGAGAAGGCCGTGCCCTTCTCCGCCAGCCGGCAGATCGTCGCCCCGCCGAGACTGGAGCCGCCAATGCCGAGCACCAGCACGTGCCGGGCCCAGCTTCGCAGCTCCTGCGCCAGTGCCCTACCTGCGTCCAGATCGTCCCGCCGCCAGGGCAGCGAGAGCAGCGGCAGAGCCCCGCTCTCCTTCTTCTCCCGAAGACCTGCAAGCGACGAGGCGGCGGCCGGAGCCAGTGCCTGAAGGGCGGCAACGGAGAGACCGGCATCGCCGAGCCGGTCCTCGGATGTCGCGGAAAAATCATGCCGGAGCGGGCCGGCCACCAGGGGACACGTTTTCATAGTACTCGAATCTAGCAGATGCCCGGAGCCGGAACCACCATCCGAACAGGGCTGTTAAGCATATAATCGCATTTGGCCCGTGCTTCAGGATCTCGGCTCAGGCGCCGACGCCGTGGGCGTCACGCCCTTTGGCTGGCCAACCACGACAAAGGTCAGCTCGTCCGCCAGAAACAGCCGCTTCGCCACCCGCTTCAAATCCGCCATTGTAACCGCATTGATCCGCTCAACCCGCCCGTCCAGATAATCGATGGGCCGCCCGTTCCGCTGCAACGAGACCAGCAATCCGGCAATCGGCCGGGAGCTGGTCAGGCGCATCGGGAAAGAGCCGTTGAGATATGTCTTGGCGTCGCGCACTTCCTCTTCGGTCGGCCCGTTCGCCGCCATCTCCGCCCAGATCTCGCGCACAAGCCCGACCGTCTCGGCGACCTTGTCATTCCGGGTCGAGACCCCGCCCATCACCATCTGCGCATCCTCGAGCGGCAATGTGTAGGCGTTAATACCGTATGTCAGGCCACGCTTCTCGCGGATTTCCTCGGTCAGGCGAGAGCCGAAACCACCCGCCATGACTTCCATCAGGATGGCGGCGGCGAACCTGTCCGGATCATCCCGCGAGATGCCACGATGGCCGAACACGACAACCGATTGCGGCACCGGGCTCTCGACCACGAAGGTCTCCCCGATGGCTGCCGGTTTCGCCGGCACCGGCGGGATCGAGACACCCGTCTCCGGCAAAACCCCGAAGGTCTTGTCCAGCAGAGTGCCCAGCCGCTCCGGCGTGATATCGCCGACAACACCGATCTTCATGCTGCTCCGGGTCAGCACCCGTTTGGCGAAGGCCTGCATGTCCGCTGTCGAGATGCGCCCGACGCTTTCCACCGTGCCCCGGGATGGGCGGCCATAGGGATGGTCCGGGAACGCCGCCTGCCACCAGACCCGGCTGGCGATGGTCTGCGGCCGGTTCTCGCTGCGTTTCAGCCCGGCGATGATCTGCGCACGGATGCGCTCCACCGGCTCGGTATCGAACCGCGGCTCCGTCATGGCCAGCCGCAGCAGCTCAAAGGCCGTATCGGTATTTTCGGTCAACGTCTGCAGGTTGGCGCCGAAATTGTCCTGGCCCGCACTGAAGCCAAGGCCGATCACCAGATCCTCCAGTTTGCGCCGGAAGGCATCGCTGTCATAGGATCCGGCGCCTTCATCCAGCAGACTGGAGGTCAGAACGGCAAGGCCTTCCTTGCCCTCCGGATCGGCCGCTGCACCGCCTGAGAAACTGGCGGACAGCGTGATGATCGGGTTCTTGTGATCCTCGACCAGCCAGGCTTCGATGCCGCCGGGACTGACCACACGCTGGATCTCGATGGCCTCCGCCATGCCCGGCCGGGCCAGCAGGAGCGTGGCGAAAACCAGAAACGGGACAGAAGCCCGCGCAATAAGGGTCCGCATCATATTCTCCTCAGCTTGCCGGTTTCGGGCGCAGGATGCTGGTGACATGCGCGGGCGTTTCCAGAATTGCCCGTGCCGCCTGCATGACCTGCTCCTGCGTCACCGCGCCCACCTGGTCCGGCCAGCTCTCGATTTCCTCAATCGTGCGTCCGATGACGAGCGCCTGACCGACGGCATGAGCCGGTGCCGTCACGCTGTCGCGGGCATAGACCGCGCTGGCCTTCATCGATTTGACCGCGCGGGCGACTTCCTGTGCGTCGACACCTTCACGCAGGATGGCAGCGAGCTCCGCTTCGAAGGCCGCCTCCAGCTCCTCGACAGTCGTTCCTTCCGCCGGAACGCCATAGAAAGAAAACGTGCCGGGGCCGATGCTGCTCCCGCTATAGGACGCACCGGCGGAGAGGGCGATCTTCCGGTCGATCACCAGCGCTTTGTAGAGCCTGCTGGTGGCACCGCCACCGATCACCTCCGCCAGCACGGCCAGCGGCATGACCTGATCGCTCTCGCCATAGAACCGGCTCGGTGCCAGATAACGGCGGCTCCAGCTGACCTGGCCAACCTGCGGGTGGGCAAACTCGATCCGGCGGGCACTGATCTGCTCCGGCTCCAGCGGCCGGTTGCGGTCCGGCACGGCCCGCGCCGGGATGACGCCGTAATATTTCTCCGCCAACGGCTTCAGCTCATCCATGGTGATGTCGCCGGCGACCACAAGCACCGCGTTATTCGGGGCATACCATTTGCGATAGAAAGCCAGCGCGTTCTCGCGGGTCAGCGCCTTGATCTCGTGCGCCCAGCCGATCAGCGGGTGGCGATAAGGATAATTCAGATAAAGCGCCGCGTTGGTCCGCTCGTTTAAAAGCGCGCCCGGGCTGTTGTCGATCCGGGAGCGGCGCTCTTCCAGAACCACCTCGCGTTCCGCCGCGACCTCGTCCGGGTCCAGCGTCAGGTTCACCATGCGGTCCGCTTCCATCTCCATCATCAGCGGCAGCTTGTCCGAGGCGATGGTCTGGAAGAAAGCGGTGTAATCGTAGCCGGTGAAGGCATTGCCCTCCCCGCCATTGCGGGAGACGGTGCGGGAGAACTCGCCCGAGGGAACCTTCTCCGTGCCCTTGAAGAGAAGATGCTCAAGGAAGTGCGCGAGGCCGGTCTCGCCCGGCGCCTCGTCCGCCCCGCCGACCTTGTACCAGACCATGTGGGTCACCACCGGCACCCGGTGATCGGTGATGGCGACCACCTGCATGCCGTTCGCCAGCGTGATGCTCTCGGGCTCGTAGACTTTCGCATCCGCCCGCCCGGCGATCATGACGACACATACCATCGCCAGGGTCAGCCGCTTCGCGATCGCCAATGATTTCACTGTCAGTCTCCTGCCTCCGGTAACGGAGCGTTCGGGTATCCGATCATCCGAGATATGGAAAAATTTACGGCATGAACAAGGCGCTCCGGTCAGGGTGCCGTTTCAGGGCAGGCCGAAACCGTGCTCCATGAGCACCGCCTGTCCCTCGGAACCGAGGATGAAATCCCGCAATCCCGTCGCCTGTTCGGGAGCATTCTTCATCACCGTGATGCCGTATTCCGCGCCAACGCATAGCGCTTCCGGCACTTCCACGACCTGAAGCCCCGTCACCTCGCGTGCGGCGAGGACGGCATTGGTCCGGTAGGTCAGGAACAGATCCGTCCGGCCCTGCTCCAGCATCCAGCCATAGAGGTTGCGTCCTCCCGGCACCGGGGCCGAAATCGACCCGCCCGTCAGTTTCTGTGCCTTGGCATCCAGGGTCTCGTACGCTCCGGGCCGGATCACGCCAGCTTTCTGGAACAGCCGCCAAGCATAATCGCCGGACGGATCCGCGTTCGGCGTGGAGGTCCCGACCCGAATGTCCGGATCGAGGAGCGTTTCCAGCAGAGTGTCGCTCTCCACCACGATCCCCGCACGCACGATCGCCACAAGCTCATTCCGGGCAAACAGTCTTGTACGCCCGGCCAGACCGCGCCGGTGCAGCACACGGGGGTGCTCCATGTCGGCCGAGGCGAACAGGTCGGCCCGTGCACCGGTTTCAATGCGTTTCCGCATCAGGCCGGACGGCCCGAAACTGATATCGACGGGTCTCCCCATCGTCTGTTCGAACCGCGAGCAGATATCCTGAAGCACGGCCGCGAGGCTTCCCGCGGCGAAAAAAACAAGACGATCAGGCATGATCGAGACCGTCGGCCTAGAACAGCCCCTTGCGCTTGCGCTCAATGACCGGCGTGGTGCCCGCCGTCGGCTCGTTGCCGAGGGCCGCGTTTTCCTGCAGGCGCTTCTGCTCCGCCTGGGCATCGACGACCACGCCGCGCGGGGCCTTCTCACGCCAGAAAAGCAGATTGTCGATCAGGTATTCCTCTTCGTAGAGGAAGGTGCTGGTTTCCCGGTTCACCGTCTGGCGGATACCCGGCTCGGCGCTGGCGGTATTCAGCAATTGCCGCATCTTCGCTTCGCCCGGCGTTTCCCGCGAGACAGCCGTGCTCGGTGCCGCAGCAGGTACATTTCCGGCCGTACCGGAGACCGTGCTCCGACTGCCGTTACCCAGCACCAGCCGCTCCGCGCTCTTCGTCACGTCGCGTTCCTGCGGGCGCGGCTCGCCCGGGGTCGGCGGGCGCAGGGCAAAGTTCGGCGGCACGCTGAGCGGCGGCCGCGCAACCACCGCGAACTCATCCGGCGCCTGCTTTGTGTTGCCGACTGCTTTCTGGATTTCGCTGCACCCCTGCAAGCCGATCACCACGGCGCAGAGGGTGAAGCCGACAGTACGACTGACCCTGATCATTCCATGCTACTCCGGTCGATGGCTATCCCGTTCATTCTCCGTCTCCCCTGGATATCTGGGAATCCGAACTCTGCGAGTCACCAAGAAAGCTATCAAACAACAAAAATACTACGCCAACCGATATCGCACTATCGGCAAGATTAAAAGCTGGCCAGTGATATCCGAACGCATGCCAGTCAATGAAATCGACGACCGCATTATAGCGCAACCGGTCAATCACATTCCCGATCGCCCCGCCGATGATCAGGCCGAGCGAGATCCGCAGCAATTGGCTGGGCGCCCGCGCCAGCCAGACCAGAAGTCCGGCCACAACGGCAATCGCGAACCCGGACAGGTAGAAAGGCGTCATCGGGTCGTCACTCGCCAGCAGGCCGAAACTGACCCCCCGGTTCCAGACGGCGACCAGATTGAAAAACGGCGTCACCTCGACCACCGCTCCGTCACGGAACAATGTCGCCAGCGCCCATTCCTTGGTCACCTGATCGGCAAGCACCACCAGCAGGGCCAGCAGCCCGCCGGTCACAAGGTTGCGTTTCAACGAACCCGGCACCGGTTATTCAGCCGCGGTTTCGAGCGAGCCGACCGCGTCCGCGCAGCGTTTGCAAACCGGCGGCTCGGCAACCTCGGGCAGAATTTTCCAGCAGCGCTCGCATTTGCCGCCGTCGGCCAGGGCCGGCACCACGGAGATACCGTCCACATCATCCAGCCGGAAAGCGTCGTCAGGGCCGGAGCCGGCAAGCAGCGTGGCATCGGACGTGATGAAAAGCTCGGCCGGGTCCAGCCCGTCGAATGCCTTCAGTGCGGCATCGCTGACATAAACCTGCGGGGCAGCCTGCAGGGAAGACCCGATACGCTTCGCGTTGCGTTCCAGCTCCAGCGCGCCGGTGACGACTCGGCGAACATTCCGGATCTCGGCCCAGCGTGCCGCGACTGCATCGTCGCGCCAGCCTTCCGGGGTTTCCGGGAAGGTCCGCAGATGCACGGATTCTTCCGGACCGGTTCCGCGTGTCGTCCAGGCCTCTTCCGCCGTGAAGCAGAGTACCGGCGCGAGCCAGGCGGTCAGCCGGTTGAACACCTCGTCCAGCACCGTCCGCGCGGCCCGGCGGCGGATCGAGTCCGGCCGGTCGCAATAGAAGCTGTCCTTGCGGATATCGAAATAGAAGGCCGAAAGATCGACGGCGCAGAAATTATGCAACTGGGTGAACAGCGCATGGAAGTCGAACGCCTCAATCTTCTCGCGGATCATGGCATCCAGCTCCCAGAGCCGGTGCAGCACCCAGCGCTCCAATTCCGGCATCTCGGCGACCGGCAGCCGCTCGGCCTCGGTGAAACCGTCGAGATTGCCGAGCAGATAGCGTAGCGTGTTGCGCAAACGGCGATACTGGTCGGCCTGATGCTTCAGGATTTCCTTGCCGACGCGCAGATCCTCGGAATAGTCCGAATTCACCACCCAGAGGCGCAGGATATCGGCGCCGCTCTGGCCGATGATGTCCTGCGGCGCCGTGATGTTGCCGAGAGATTTCGACATCTTGCGGCCGTTCTCATCCAGCACGAAGCCGTGCGTCAGCACCGCGTTATACGGTGCCCGGCCGCGCGTGCCGCAGCTTTCCAGCAGCGAGGAATGGAACCAGCCGCGATGCTGGTCGGAGCCTTCGAGATAGAGATCAGCCGGCCATTGCAGGTCCGGACGCTGCTCCAGCACGAAGGAGTGGGTCGAGCCACTCTCGAACCAGACCTCGACGATATCCATATTCTGCTCGTAATCGTCCGCGCTGTACTCGTTGCCGAGGAAACGGGAGGGCTCGCTGGAGAACCAGGCGTCGGAGCCTTCCTTTTCGAACACGTTGGCGATCCGGTCGATCACCGCCTGATCGCGCAGCATCTCGCCGGTCTTCTTCTCGACGAATACCGGGATCGGCACGCCCCAGGCGCGCTGACGGCTGATGCACCAGTCCGGCCGCTGCTCGATCATCGAGCGCAGGCGCGTCTGCCCGGCCTGCGGCACGAAGCGGGTCTCGTCGATCGCCTTCAGCGCCGTGTCCCGCAGATCGTTCGACTCCATGGAGATGAACCATTGCGGCGTGTTGCGGAAGATCAGCGGCGCCTTGGAGCGCCAGGAATGCGGATAGGAGTGAGTGATGCTGCCCCGCGCCAGAAGACCGCCCGCATCGCGCAGGATGGCGGAGATTTTCAGGTTATCTTCCAGCACATGCATGCCGGCGAAGACCGGGACGTGATCGTAGAAATAGCCGTCATCGGCAACCGTCTGCGGGATTTCCAGACTGTTCTCGTTACCGAGCACGAAGTCATCCGCACCGTGACCCGGGGCGATATGAACAAAGCCGGTACCGGCATCGGTGGTCACGAAATCGGCCAACAGCAGCGGCACGTCGTAATCGTAGCCCTGCCCGCGCATCGGATGCGCGAGGATGGAGCCGGCGATATCCGCGCCGGTCACGCGGGCCAGTTCGGTGACGCTTTCGATCTTCGCGGTCTGCTTGACGGACTCGAACAGATCAACGCCGACGACCAGCTTCTCGCCCGGTTTGGCGAGGCTGTTTTCACCGACCTCACCGACCTCGAAAACCACATATTCGAACTCTTCTCCCGCCGCCACCGCGCGGTTGCCCGGCATGGTCCAGGGAGTCGTGGTCCAGATCACCACCGCAGCCCCTTCAAGGGCCGGGTGCTTCGCTTCCACCACCGGGAAGCGGACATGGATCGTGACCGACTTGTGATCGTGATACTCGACCTCGGCATCGGCCAGCGCGGTCTTCTCGACCACGGACCACATGACCGGCTTGGCGCCCTTGTAGAGCCCGCCATTCATGATGAACTTGCCGATCTCGCGGGCGATCTGCGCTTCCGCCGGGAAGGTCATCGTCAGGTACGGCTTCTCCCAGTCGCCGGAGACGCCGAGCCGCTTGAATTCCTCGGTCTGGATATCGACCCATTTCTGGGCGAACTCGCGGCATTCCTTACGGAATTCGACGACCGGAACAGTGTCCTTGTCGAGCCCCTTCTCGCGGTACTGTTCCTCGATCTTCCATTCGATCGGCAGACCGTGACAGTCCCAGCCCGGCACGTAATTCGCGTCCTTGCCGAGCATCTGCTGCGAGCGGTTGATGACGTCCTTCAGCACCTTGTTGAGCGCGTGCCCCATATGCAGATTGCCGTTCGCGTAGGGCGGGCCGTCATGCAGGATGAACTTTTCGGCGCCCTCGCGGCTTTCGCGCAGCTTCTTCCGCAGGCCTATCTCTTCCCAGTGCGCCAGAATCTCGGGCTCGCGGGTCGGCAGGTTGCCGCGCATCGGGAAGTCGGTCTTCGGCAGAAAGACGGTCGTCTTATAGTCCACGCTCATCTGTTTTCTCTCTTGGCGGGCACTCTTCCGGCCCGCGCCTTTTATTCGGACAGTGTCTGGCGCGCGGCATCCGCGTCGCGCGCGATCTGCGCCTTAAGCTCGTCAAGGCCGCTAAATTTCATTTCCGGGCGGATAAAGTCAATGAATTGCACACGGAGTTTGCGCCCGTAAAGGTCGGGCGAGACGTCAAACAGGTTTACTTCGAGCAACGGACCCCGGTCATTCACGGTCGGACGGCGCCCGAAATTCGCCACCCCGGACCACCAGACGCCGCTCTCCTCGTCCCGCGCCCGGACCGCATAGACGCCATGCGCCGGGTGCAGGATGTCCTCAAGCTGCAGGTTCGCCGTCGGAAACCCGATCGTGCGCCCGCGCTGGTCTCCATGGATCACCGTCGCCGTCACGTCCCAGGGCCGGCCGAGCAGGGCCGCCGCGCCGCGCGGATCGCCTTCCTTCAGGCACTGCCGGATCCGGCTGGAGGAATAGACCGCGCCATCCTGCTCCGTCACCGGATCGATGACGCTGACCCCGAACCCGAGCCGGATGCCGTATTCCTGAAGCATCTCCGGCGTGCCGCGCCGACGATGGCCGAAAAAGAAATCATGGCCAATCACCACATGCCGCAACCCGAGACCCCGATGCAGAATACCGGTGATGAAATCCTCCGCCGAGACATGGGAAAATTCCATGTCGAAGCCCAGCTCGAACAGAATATTGGTGCCCAGAGCGGCAATGGCTTCCGCGCGCGCCGCAGCGGAGGTCAGCCGGAAAGCCGGGGCGTCCGGCTGGAACAACATGCGGGGATGAGGCTCGAAGGTGAGAACGGCAGAGGGCGCACCGGCAAGCCGCGCCGCATGCTGCGCCTGCCCGATGACTGCCTTGTGCCCGAGATGCACGCCATCGAAATTGCCGACCGCGGCGATTGCGCCCCGGTCATCGGTGGTTACGTCCGCAAGGCTACGTATGATCCGCATGATCCCGCCATCCTAGAGAGGACGGCTGGGTACCATGATCAGCGCATCCCCGTCGATCACCAACTGTTCATTCACCAGACACCGCGTGGCGAACAGGACCCGGCTTTTCTCCGTCTCGATCTTCACCACCTCGATCACGGCCTTGACCACATCACCGTAGCGAACCGGCGCGGTGAACTTCAAATTCTGCTTCAGATAGATGCTGCCCTGCCCCGGCATGACCGTGCCGAACAGCGTGGAAAAGAAGCCTGCCGAGATCATCCCGTGGGCGATCCGGTCCCTGAAGATCGTGCCGCGCGCATAATCCTTGTCGAAATGCAGCGGGTTCCGGTCTCCGGTTACCCTCGCGAACTCCTCGCCCATCGGCTCGGTCACTTCACGTTCGAACTCGGCCCGCATGCCGATTTCAAGATCTTCAAGAAAGTAGCGCCCGATCTTCTCCGGAGCGTGTGAAACGACTGGGGACATTTGGCCTCCGGAAGGACTGATTGTGCGTTGCAGCGCAGCAAACATATCCATGGAGGTTCTTCCTCTCAACTGCTTAGATACCCACAACGGTTTTGCTGAAAGAAACCGGTCTCGGGAATCAGGAGGAAACATTTCCCATGCTGGACATGGATACGTTGACGACACGCATACTGGCCGCCCGGCTGGACAACAGCATGCCCGCGCCGACGGAACAGTGGATCGGATCCGCGGATATCGATGATGCATATCGCGTCCAGCACGATGTGCTTGGAGAGATCGCCCGCCGCCAGGGTGCCAGGATCATCGGCCGCAAGGTCGGCTGCACGAACCAGTCCGCACGTGAGCTGCTTGGTCTCGACGGGCCCTTTCACGGCGCCTTGCTGTCGAACACCGCGATGGCGAGCCCGGCCCGGATCTCGCGCGGCGATTATCCCTTCATTGTTCTGGAACCGGAATTCGCCCTCCGGCTCGGCAAACCGCTCGGACCGGCGGCAACCCCGCACACGGCGGAGAGTGTCGCGGATGTTGTCGATGCGGTGCTGCCCGCACTGGAGATCGTCTCATCCTGTCATGAAGACTGGACCCGCACCGGACCGGCGCTGGTGATCGCCGACAACGGGTCCTCCTATGGCTGGGTACATGGCGAGCCGATCACGGACTGGGATGTCGACACCCTGATGGGCACCCAGGTCACGCTGCATGTCGATGGCAGGCAGGCCGCAGCAGGCAATGCCGGCAATGTCGATGGCGGACCGCTTGGCGTTCTGGCCTGGCTCGCCAACAGAATCCCCCTGGAAGCAGGCAGCTTCGTCAGCACCGGCACCACGACCAGCGTGCATTTCGGTGAGCGGGACGAACATGTGGAAGCCCGCTTCGGACCCTATGGCCGGGTCTCGGTCGACATCACCTGACCTCCGGCCCGCTTATTCCGGACGGCCGTCCAGCAGATCTTCCGGCGGGAAGGCGAGCGCCGTCCCCTGCATGCTGCAGGACAGGATGACATCCGGCTCGGCGCCGTGTCCGGGGCAAGGGAGCTTGACCACGCTCCACTCGGACGCCCGGCCATAACTGGTAACAATGCCCGCGTTCGTTCCGATGGCCGGCAGCGCGAGGATGTCCCTGTAAAACGGAATCAGGTTCGGCTCGGACACAGCAGGCGAGAAACTCAGCAATTTGCCTGTCTCATCCACTCCCAGCCTGTTCACCAGCTCCGTGCCCCAGAGCCTGCAACGCATCTCAAAAGGCGAGACGGAGACAATCTCGTCAATGTGAATCCAGCCGTGCCAGCCGGCGAAATCGTAAAAATCGAAAGCGGACCATGGCGGCAATTTTCCATCCCGCCATTTACCGCGCCAGATCTCGACGAAAGACGCCAGCGCGCCAAACCGTTCCGACGGCACATCGAGCGCATGCAGGCAGAACTGCCTGCCCGGAGACAGCAGCGGCGCGATGTAGGACTTCCAGAGTTTAGGCTTCACAGGCTCCTGCCGGCTCAACTTAATACTCTTCTATCCTACGCGAGCCGCCGCCCTCCGAACAGAACTCACCCCCGAAGACATCGAATGACGTCAAATCGGGTCAATCGGCACCGCTGTCGCATGACCAAGAGCTGTCTCGAGCAAGGCAGAGGCCGAGAGCAGGGCTGCCTCGCCACGCGGACCGGCCACGACCTGCAGGCCGACAGGCAAACCTTCAGAGGTGAATCCGGCCGGCATCGACAGTGCCGGGAAGCCCGTCAGCGTGATCGTATAGGCCATGGTCAGCCATTCGACGTAATTGTCGAACTTGTGCCCGTCGCATTCCTCGACATAACGCTGCTCGACCGGATAGGGCGCCACGCAGGTCGCCGGGGACAGCAGCAGATCGTAGGTTTCGAAGAAATCCACGGCCCGCTGGATATAGGCGCCGCGGGCAAGCTGAACGCGGGTGAAATCCTCAAGGCTGTAATCCAGCGCCTTCTCGATGTTCCAGATGACTTCCGGCTTCAGCTTGTCGCGATGTTCTTCCAAGAGCTTCCGCTTGGTCATGTAGAAGCCCTCCGCGCGCAGAGCCTGGAAGATATCCTGAACGTCATGGAAATCCGGATGCGCCTCCTCGACCTTCACGCCGAGGGACTCGAACCGGAGTGCGGCTTCCTCGCAGATTTTCGCGACTTCCGGATCCACCGGCGTGCAGCCGAGATCCCGCGAGAACGCGACCCGCTTCGGCAACCGCTGGGCCTTGACCGCATCGCTGAAACTCTCCAGCGGGGAGGCCAGCGAGATCGGGTCCCGCGGATGCTCACCCGACATCGCATCCAGCATCATGGCCACGTCGGTCACGTTCCGCGCCATCGGTCCCGCGACCGGCAGGTTTGAAAACGGCAGGCCGCCCGGTCCGCGGGCAACCCGGCCCGGGCTCGGCCGCATGCCGACGATGGAGCAGAAGCTGGCCGGATTACGCAGCGAGCCGCCAGTGTCCGAGCCCTGCGCCAGCCATGCCGTTCCGGACGCCAGTGCGGCGGCGGATCCGCCGGAGGATCCGGCAACGCTGCGCTCCTGGTTCCACGGGTTCAGCGTGGTGCCCAGTACCTCATTGAAAGTGTTTCCGCCTGCGCCGAATTCCGGCGTGTTCGCTTTCGCGTAAACCACACCGCCATTCTTTTCCAGCGTCTGCACGACAAGATCGGACTTATCCGGAATATGATCGGCGAAGATCGGCGAGCCGAACGTCGTGCGCACCCCTTTCACCTCTTCCAGATCCTTGATCGCGACCGGTATGCCCATCAGCGTGCCGCGCTCTTCCTTCGGCTTCTCCATCAGAGCCTTGGCCGCATCGCGGGCGCGCTCGAAACACAGGGTCGGCAGCGCATTGATCTTCGGCTCGACCTCGGCAATGCGGGTCTCGAGAGAGTCCAGCAGATCAAGCGGAGAGATTTCGTCCTTTGCCAGCAAATCCCGGATTTCGGTCGCGGTTTTCCAGATGAGGGTATTGTCTGACATAGGGACTCCAGTAGAAAAATACGCAGGTGAAGCGCGTGGCGGGAGCGACAGAGTACTCCAAACCGGCCCGGCTGCAATCCAAAGCCATAGCAGGGTATGTTGCCAATCCGGACAGGCCGGTCTCGTTGACAAGACTGAAGGCCCGTCGCAAGTTCAGCCTCTTCACATCTCCTCGGACAAACTCACCGGAGAATACCCCCATGCAGATTTCGCTCGACGCGCTGCAGACCCTGATCGCGACAGCTTTCGAGAACAGCAAGGTCGCTCCGGATACGGCACAGATCGTGGCGAAAGCCCTGGTGAGAGCGGAAGCCGACGGCATTTCCTCGCACGGCGTTGCCCGGGTCCCGCCTTATGCCGAGCAGGCGAAATGCGGCAAGGTCGACGGCTTCGCCAAGCCCTCCGTCAACCGACCGCGCCCGGCCGTGATCAATGTGGACAGCCATATCGGCTTTGCCTTTCCGGCAATAGAACTTGGCCTGAAGGACGGCATCGAAGCCGCGAAGGAAAACGGCGTTGTCGCTGTCGGCTTTGCCCATTCCCATCATTTCGGGGTTGCCGGACATCATGTGGAAGACGCCGCGGATGCCGGTCTCGTTGCCCTCGCTTTTTCCAACACGCCCGCCGCCATCGCTCCCTGGGGCGGCAAGCGCGCGCTCTATGGCACGAACCCGATCGCCTTTGCCTGGCCGCGTTCCGGCACGGCGCCGATGGTTATCGACCTCTCCGTCTCCACGGTGGCGCGCGGCAAGGTGACCCTCGCGGCGAAAACCGGGCAGGCCATCCCCGACGACTGGGCGCTCGACGCGGACGGCAATCCGACCACCGACGCACAGGCGGCCCTTTCCGGCACCATGACCCCGCTCGGCGGCACCGGCGCCGGCGCCAAGGGAGCCGCCCTCGGCCTGATGGTCGAGTTGCTCTGCGGCGCGCTCACGGGGTCCAATTTCGGCTACCAGGGCACATCCTTCTTCGAGCCCACCGGCGCACCGCCTTCCATCGGCCACATGATGATGCTGTTCGACCCGGCGGCATTCGGCGGCGCGGACAGCTTCGGTCCCCGGGCAGAGGAACTGTTCGGAGAAATCCTGTCACAGGACGGCGCCCGGTTGCCCGGCGACCGCCGTCTGAAACTGCGCGAGGCGGCAGCACGCGACGGCGTGGAGATCCCCGACGCGTTGCTCGAGGACATCAAGTCCCGCGCTTCCTGACCCTTCACGCCCGCTTTATAGGAACCGGCCATGACCGACACGATTGCTATTCGCCACGCCACCCGCGAAGACGTTCCCCAGATCTACACACTGGTGCGCGGGCTCGCGGATTATGTGAAGGAAGCCCATCTGCTGAAAGGCACCGAGGAGGATTTGCTGAGAGACGGTTTCGGCGATCAGCCCCGCTTCAAATGCCTGGTTGCCGATGACGGCACCGGCACGCTTCTCGGCACGGTGATTTATTCCGCCAACTACTCGACATGGGTCGGCCGGTCGACCTGCTACATTGATGATTTCTTCGTCTCCGACAAGGCCCGCGGCAAGGGCCTTGGCCGGCGCCTCATGGCAGCAGTCGCAGCCGAGGCCCTGGCGGAAGGACACGGCCGGATATCGCTGACCGTGCTGGACTGGAATCCGGCCCGCGAGGCCTATCACAGCCTCGGCTTCGAGCATGAGGAAAGCTCTCTGCGCTATACGGTGTCGGGCGAGGCATTAAACAGGCTGGCCGCTTCGGCGGACTGATCCTGCGCCTCATGACTTGACAGCTTTGGCCCGTTGACGACCAATTCCCCAGTGACAACCAATTCACAGTACAGTTTTCGACAAATGGAGGGTTTGCCCCATGAATATCGACGTCGCCGGTGAAGTGAACGTTCTCTGGGAAGAAACCCAGGTAATGCTGGCCACCTACGGTTTCGATGTCGTGGGCGCCATCCTGATCCTTCTGTTCGGCTGGATCCTCGCCGGCTGGGCTGGACGCGCCACGCGCAGTGCCGTGGACAAGATCGCCTGGATGGACGGAACGGTCAAACCGCTGATCGCCTCCGTCGTCCGTTACCTCGTGGTGATCATCACGGTCGTCGCGGTACTGAACCGGTTCGGCGTGGAGACTACCAGCATCATCGCCGTTCTCGGCGCTGCCGGCCTCGCCGTCGGCCTCGCCCTGCAAGGCACACTCAGCAATGTCGCCGCCGGCGTGATGATCCTGTTCCTGCGCCCCTTCAAGGTCGGCGACTATGTGAGCGCGGGCGGCACTGGCGGTACCGTGGCCGAGGTCGGGCTTTTCACCACCGAGCTGACCACACCGGACAATGTCTTCATCTCGGTGCCGAACAGCCAGATCATCAACAGCGCCGTCAGCAACTTCTCCCGGCATTCGACCCGGCGCATCGATATCGTCGTCGGCATCGGCTACAGCAGCAATATCGACACGGCCTTCGGCGCCCTGATGAAGCTTGCCGAAGCCGATGAGCGGGTGCTTGCCGACCCGAAACCCGAGGCGACCGTGCGCGCGCTGGCCGACAGCTCCGTCAATATCGGCCTGCGGTTCTGGGTCAATGCGGGGGATTACTGGCCAACCCTGTTCGCCTTCAACAAGGCCGTGAAGGAAACCCTCGACGCCAATGGCATCGAAATTCCGTTCCCGCAGCGCGTGGTCGAAATGCGGAACGCAAAATAGACCCGACGCCATTGTTCCATATGCCGGAGTTCCATATGCCGGGCGCGGCGCACGTCTCCGAAGCGCCCGGCCTCTCTCGGGCCGCACGTTAACGGATGCGCGTTTTGAGGCGATTATGCTATTGTTCGGAAACGGAAACGGTCCCCGGGTAGGCAGGTAACGCATGGCTAAGGACTACGCCCAGACAAAAGCCCTCGAAGCACTCGAGGCGACAGGGAACAATCGTCGTGAGTCCGCCTTGCTGCTCAGGGTCTGGGCGGAGAGCGACGACAAGCTGAAATCCGCGCTTGTCGCCCCGTTTCTGAACAATCTCTGTGCCCTCGCCGTGCAAAGGGCCCTGTCCAGTCACACTGGCCGCCGGAAACCCGCGAGCAAACGCGCACGCCCGAAGGACAATGCCGCAACGCTTCTGGAAGCGATCAGCAAGTCTGGCGCCCAGACCATGTCGAGCACCCGCAACTCCGCACCGCCTCCGCAGGCCGGCAGCGCCCGCCATAAACAGGCGGTGACCCTTCTGGCAGCCGCCTTCAAGCCCAGCGGCAAATCCTGAAGCTGAAGACGCTCCTTATTTGGGGCGCGCTTCAACCATGTTTTCATAGAGATTGGCGAGATAGGTCGGGTCCGCACCGATACTGACCTGCTGGTTCGTCTTGGTGCGAATTTCCGCGGTTTCCGCGACCCCGGCGGAGACCATCTCGGGAGTCGGCTCGTCCGGAACGACAACCTGGCCGTTCTTGATCAGCCCGGCCAGCATATCCTGGGAATGCTTGCGGAATCGCTGGAACGAGGAATCCATGCCGCCACTGTCGCGGCGCGCACGCGGATTGGAAGCGCGCGACAAGGCCATCGAAAAGATGTCGAGGATCAGGTTCGGGTTATAGGTCTCGAGCCAGCCATCGACCATGGCGCCGAAGACGGCTTCGACATAAACCCGCGCACCGCGCTGCCCCATCAGGCCGCCGGCGAGCGTCTTGTCGGCCCCGGCAATCATGGCGTCCGTCGGCTCTTTCGGGACGATCGCAAAGCCTGCCAGTTCAAGAGACTGAACGACGCCTTCGCTGTCTTTCTTGTATTTTTCCCACTCGTTCTCGATCAGGAACGAGCCCAGGATATCGACTTCATCATTCTGGACACGGTTCAGGAACCGCGCGAATTCTTTGGCAACATGTTCAACGACGACGAACTGTTGCACCGGCTCCCTGCCGCGCATCACTAACTCCTTAACAGGACCGGCTCGCTCAACCGGTCAATTACCAGCCCTATATTTAAATAGATCGCAGCCACGTCCAGAAAATCAAAATTATATTCAAATTGCGCCAAACACTAGCCGATCCGGACATTGAAAAACAATGCCGATCATACAAAACAGCCAGATCTGGAGGACGGACCGGCATGGCGGCCCATGCCCGGCTCGCTAACGGGTTGTGCGGGACAGAAACCGTGGCGGCGACTGCATGTCTCCACCGGCATCCTGTTTTCGTGCCGAACGCGCAGCCGGACGCGCCTGGCGCTGCGGCACATCCATATCGCGCCAATCCCGCTCGGTTCCGAACGGCGCGACTTCGCCGAGCTCTTCCCGGATGATCGCATGCGCCAGATGTTCGGCGGCCGAACCGATGTCGCTGCGCTGCCAGTCCGGCAGGGCATCGAACGCGGCACGGGCCATGAAACGATCGATCTGCTTGCCCGACGTGTAGGCTCGCCGGATTTCCCGGGTAACCTTGTCGGACGGGCCCAATTTCTCGGAAACCGTATCCGAAAGGATGCCCAATGCTTTGCGGTCCGTTCTGTCGAAGTCGGCCATCGAAGGCTCCAGTCAAATGCGTGCTGCTAAGATAAGGGCACGGCGTCCTTCTGTCACCGGCTTCTGTTACCGGTTTTACATTCAGCCAAATTTCTTGACCGCCATCCTGAGACCGCTGAGCACCTGATCTTCCAGAATCCCGCCATTATCCGTGATCCGGTCCGCGATCACGACATACATGGCATCGATATGCAGCTGCAGGATTTCAAACTGGATACGGCCCAGCGTCTGACGTCCGGTCACGAAATCATTCAGGGTCGTCGCGATCAGACTGAGCACCTGATAGCCGATCGTGCCGCCCATGCCCTTGATCTGCAGACTCTCCTCGAACACCAGATGCAGCAGATCCGTATCGCTCATCTGGCCATCGACCCGGGCCTGGGTGCTTGCCCGCAATTTGCGCAGACGGGCCGCGAGATCCACCACGAACCGCTCACGGGACTCGTTGACCACATCCTCAAGACGGCGCAGGAGAGCCGGGTTGAGGCGCAGATCCAGACCGGTCGTGCTGCTGGCGGCACGCTGGGTCAAATCCTCCGCCGGAGGCAAGAGCTTCGATTTTGCCGCAGTCAATTCGACACCCTAGCCGCTACTCCCGCCGATCCTGCCCATCGAATGGCACCTGACGTCGACGTCTATCGGGACCAAAATATTTATTAGTGTCTACGAAAGCGCGTGGACGCGCAACGATACCAACCATGCGCCGGTAAAAACCCTCAACGCCATATGGCTTTGCAATAAACTCCGTGACACCCGCGTCACGGGCCTCGAAGACATGCTCCTTGGCGGACATCGCGGACATCACCAGAATCGGCATCTGCTTGGACGCCCTGGTTTTTCCGTCACGCACCGCACGGATGAGATCAAGACCACTGCGCGGCGGCAAATGGAGTTCGGTCAGCAGCACATCGACGGAACCGGAGCCCAGAACCTCCAGCCCCTCGTCGAAATTGTGCGCCACGAACACCGTCTTCGCCCCCATTGTGAGCAGCAGGTCGCGCGCCAGATCGGCCGAAAGCGCATTGCCGTCAACGATCAAAAAATGGACTTTGCTGAAGTCTACTTTCTCCGCCATGGACGGATACGCCCTCCCCCGAAAATCTGTCTATACCGCAAAACCAAGGTGATCGCGCGGCCGGACTATAAAAATGTCCGTGCTGGTCCGTAAAACCTCTACGCACGATCCGTACCAAATCCAGTCCCGGCGGCTCTTTCCCGCCCGCCGGCACGGTTCCGCATATCTTGAAAACAGGATCGGGACAGGGTCCGGCGAACGCCGCGCGCGCCACCGCAACACGGAGAAAATTCGCGCATTCAGTGTGACATGCACACGCGTTTGTGACCATCACCCCGCCGCCGGGCCGGCCCCCATTCGGTTCAATTTCGAACAAGACCGATCCGCGTGCCGGACTTGCCGGACGCAACAAGTCCGCTAGGGTCAGTGACATGGCAGACCAGCAGCATATCCCCCTTACGCGCGACACGATCCGCTCAGGCCATATCCGTGACCTGATCCGGCAGCACGCGACGACCTACAAAGTCCTGTCCGACGAAGAGCTCGACGCGTCCCTTGCGTCGATGTTCCCAAGCGGCGCACCGGAGACCGATGTCTGGTTGTTCGGATACGGCTCGCTGATCTGGAACCCGTCCATTCATTTCGCGGAACAATGCTGCGCCACCGCCCGTGGATATCACCGGCGGTTCTGCCTGCAGACACATCTCGGCCGGGGGTCGCCAGAGGTGCCGGGGCTGACACTGGCTCTGGATCGCGGCGGCTGCTGCCGTGGCGTCGCCTTCCGTATCCCGAAGGAAAGTGCCGCCGAGGAACTCGGCATCGTCTGGCGCCGCGAAATGGTGAGCGACGCCTATATCCCGCGCTGGCTCTCCATGACCGGGCCGGATGGCCCGTTCAAGGCGCTCGGCTTCGTGATGAACAGGAAGCATGTGCGCTATGTCGGCCAGCTCACGGAAGAGGAGATGGCCCGGACCATCGAACGGGCCAGCGGCTTTCTCGGCCCCTGCTCGGACTATCTTTTCAATACGGTCGAGCATCTCAATGAGTTGGGGATGCCGGATCAGGGCCTGACCCGCCTGCGCGACCGGGTTGTCGAGATTCGCGCAAGCGGAGACTAGCCGGAATAATCCTTGCGGGATTAAGGTCTTTCACCTGTCACGGCCCGGCGGAACCCCGCAGGGTCGGTTTCGGAGGAATGCGACCATGTCCGTGAAGCCTCTCGCCGCGAAAGCGCTCTACACCAGAACCAGCCTCAGATCGCTCTCGATCGAAAGCACCGACGGCCTTGAGGATATCGAGGCCCTGATCGGCCAGGAACGAGCCCTCGGCGCGGTCCGCTTCGCTGCCCGGATGCAGCAGCGCGGCTACAATCTCTTTGTCATCGGGCCGAAAGGCTCCGGCAAGCACATGGCGGTGAAACGCTTCCTGGAACAGCGCAGGGCCGAACTCAAGGCGCCGAGCGACTGGGTTTATGTGCATAATTTCGAAGATCCCTATACGCCGACGGCCATCGCCTTGCCCTCCGGCCGGGGAGAGACCTTCCGCCGCGCCATGCATGCCCTGGTAACCGACCTGAAGGCGGTGATCCCAACGCTGTTCGAAAGCGAGGATTACCGGCTGCGGGTCG
Organism: uncultured Nisaea sp.; assembly: GCF_963974195.1. Lineage (NCBI taxonomy): Bacteria > Pseudomonadati > Pseudomonadota > Alphaproteobacteria > Rhodospirillales > Thalassobaculaceae > Nisaea > uncultured Nisaea sp. The sequence continues at coordinate 4,840 of NZ_CAXBDC010000050.1, read as the reverse complement.
ATGCCGTGAACAAGGATGCCGCTGAAAAGCAGCAGGCCGCGCTCAAGACCGTCAACGAGCAGGCCGGCAAGCACGGGCTGACCCTGATCCGCACGGAGCAGGGCTTCGGTTTCGCGCCGCTTTCCGGCAAGGAACCGATGGCGCCGGAAACCTTCCAGAAACTCCCGGAAGCCTCCCGGAAACGCTATCAGGACGCGACCCAGACAATGATGGAGGAGTTGCAGAAAACCCTGCGCTCCCTGCCGATGGTCGAACGCGATCGCCAGCGTGCCCTGATGAAAATCGGGCGCGACACCGCCCGCCGGGTGATCACCGAGGAGATCGCGGATGTCGAAAAGGAAATGGCCGCGGCCGATGCCGCGCTGACGCACCTGAAGGCTGTTGCCGAGGACATGGTCGAGCATGTCGGCCTGTTCCTGCGCGCCGAGGACAAGGGGCCGGACACCCCGTCCAACGGCCCCGGCGAGGCGGCCGTCGATAGCGACCCGCTGCACCGCTATCAGGTCAACGTGCTGGTCTCGAACCGGCCGTCGGGCGGCGCGCCGGTGGTGGTGGAAGACAATCCGGCGCTGGGGAAACTGGTTGGCCGGATCGAGCATTACGCCCGGATGGGAACGCTCGTCGCGGACTTCTCGCTGATCAAGCCCGGTGCCCTGCATTGCGCGAATGGCGGCTTCCTGCTGATCAATGCCGACAAGCTGCTGCTCAACCCGATGAGCTGGGAAGCCTTGAAGCGGGCATTGTACGCGGAGAAGATCACCATCGAGGCGCCGAACATGACCGCCGCGACGGCAACCGTGGTGTCGCTGCAACCGGACCCGATCCCGCTCGACCTGAAGATCGTGCTGTTCGGGGATTACCGGCTGTATCTCGCCCTTTCGGCCGCCGATCCGGACTTCCAGGATCTGTTCAAGGTCGCCGCCGACTTCGAGGAGATCATCGAGCGAACCCCGGAGAACGATGCCCTCTTCGCCCGGCTGATCGCCACCATTGCCCGCAATAACGAGCTGCGCCCGTTCGCCAGCCCTGCCATTGAGCGGGTGATGGAGCATGCGGCACGGCTGGCCGGCGACGCGGAACGCATGTCGACCAGCGTCGGCCAGATTGCCGACGTGATGCGGGAGGCGGATTATTTCGCCATCGAGGAAGACAAAACCACGGTCATCCGTGCCCATGTGGATCAGGCCATCGCCGCGCAAATCCACCGGGCCGACCGCATCCGCGAGCGGACGATGGAGCAGATCACCCGCGGCACGGTGCTGATCGACAACGACGGCGCCAAGGTCGGGCAGGTGAACGGGCTCTCGGTCCTCTCCATCGGCACTTTCGCCTTCGGCAAGCCAAGCCGGATTTCCGCCACGGTCAGGGTCGGCGCCGGGCGGGTGATCGATATCGAGCGCGAGGTCGAGCTGGGCGGCCCGCTGCATTCCAAGGGCGTGATGATCCTGTCCGGCTATCTCGCGCAGAATTTCGCCGCCGATGCTCCGATGGCGCTGGCCGCGACGCTGACCTTCGAGCAATCCTATGGCGGCGTCGATGGCGACAGCGCCTCCTCCGCTGAACTCTACGCCCTGCTCTCGGCGCTTTCCGGCTTGCCGATCGACCAGTCCTTCGCCGTTACCGGCTCTGTGAACCAGATGGGCGAGGTGCAGGCCATCGGCGGGGTGAACGAGAAGATCGAAGGCTTCTTCGATGTCTGCGCGGCACGCGGCCTGACCGGCAAACAGGGCGTGATGATCCCGGCCTCGAACGTGAAGCACCTGATGCTGCGCGCGGACGTGGTCGAGGCCTGCAAGGAGAAGAAATTCCGCATCCTGCCGATAACCACGATCGCGGAAGGGATCGAGGTGCTGACAGGCAAGAAGGCCGGCAAGCGCGGCGCCGGCGGGAAATATCCGTCGGGCAGCGTCAATCGACTGGTGGAAGACCGACTGATCGAGTTCGCGGCCCTGCGGGCAAAAGCGGCGGCGCGAGCCCGGGAGGAGTGATACTCAGGCACCCTGCCGAAGCATGGCGGCGACAATCGTTTCCGGCCGGTCCTCCTGCACCAGATGGCCTGCTTCGGGCACCTGTATGAGCGGCTGGCCGGAGATCCGGCCCGCCAGATCCTCACCCTTGGCCAAAGGTATCCATTCGTCCCGCTCGCCCCAAAGCACCGTGACCGGACACTCCAGCAGCTCATACAGAGGCTCGACCTCATCGGTGAAGCGCTGATCCATCTGGGCGATCTGACGATAGAAAGCCGGCTGCCCGACCGGTCCGCGCCAGGGCGCGGCGTAGACTTCCAGCGCTTCTTCGGAGAGCGGCTGGTGCGCGGCGGTCTGCAGATAGGCCCGCAGCATCGCCTCATGCATATAGGCCGGCATGCCGGAGAAAGCCGCTTCGTGCTGGCGCACATGCTGCACGAAGGGCGATCCCCAGGGGGCAAGCGCCACCGCGTCGAAGATCGTCAGGGAGGCATAGCGCAGGCCGTTCAGGAAATAGCCCCGCAAGGCCGTCGCCCCGCCGAAATCATGCGCCAGAACATGCGGGCGCTCCAGCCCCCATTCCTCAAGCAACGCGGCCAGAACGTGGTTCTGCACACCGAGTGAAACATCCTGCCCGTCACGCTTCTCCGAGAGGCCATAGCCGACCAGATCGAAATAATGGACGGCCCAGCGATGCGTCAGCTGCGGAATAATCCGGCGCCAGACCTGCGATGAAAACGGCGTGCCGTGAATGGCGACAAGCGCTGGGCCGGTGCCCATCCGGCCCCACCGGATCGTGTCGCCATTCACCATTGTGCTTTCGGGCAGGTCGAGCATGGTTGTCGTTTTCCATATAGTCATTTAGCGAATTGACTATATGATAGACCACATGGATCGTTCAACACAGATCAAGGCACTGGCCAGCGAGCCCCGGATGAAAATCCTCAGCCTGCTGGCAGAGCCGGGCACGCATTTCGGCGAACAATGGTCCGCTGATCCGGTGGAGTTCGGGGTCTGCATGACCCTGATCGCGGACGCACTCGGCGTTGCCCAGCCGACGGCCAGCCGGCATCTGGATCTGTTGCGGCAGGCCGGGTTCATCACCGTCCGGCGGCATCAGAAATGGTCCTACTGCAAGCGGGACGAGGCGGTCATCGGCGCGTATATCGATTGGCTGACACGGCACCTGAAAGCGACGGCCTAGAGATACGTCCCCGCCAGCGTCACCAGCTCACCGCCAACACCGAGTTTGAAGCGGGAGACGCCAGGCATGTGCAGACCGTCGACCCCGCCGAGATCGAGCCATTCGACACCAACTTCCTTCAGCTTGGTGATGGCTTTCCAGAGCAACAGGTTGTGGGCCTGTTTCTCGCGCCCTTCCACACCGGTCCAGCCGACATAATAAGTCGCGGAAGTGCCGTGCCGGACGGTCAGGATCGCAGCGATCGGTTCGCTGCCGACATAGGCGGTGAAAACCTGCGTCGCCCGCTTGTCCCGTCCGCTATCGGCGATGGCGGCAACGAAGGCGCCCGCCGGTGCCCGGAACTTGCGCCGCTTCCTGTGCTGGTCGTGCCGGGCCAGCAGCCATTCCATCGGCGCACCGCCAAAACCGCTGCGTACCCGGATCGGCTCCGCTTCCGCGAGTTTGAGCTGGTTGCGCCATTTCATGTGCAGCCCCGCCCGCAACGCCTCCAACTCCGGACGCAGATCGAGCCAGACGGTGCTGTAGCCGGTCACCATCGGGCGCATGCCGATGCCGCGCAGAAGCGCATCGCTCTCCGCCCCCGCAGGCAATTCCGGCGTCATGAAAAAGAGATTGAGCTTCGCGACCGGATAGCGCTGCTTGATCAGCCGGAAGATCGCCGCCCGCTCCGTGTCGGTAACATCCGCAAGGAAGACCGGCCCGCGCGTCAGCTTGGCGATGCGGAAACCGCCCGGGAAGCGCCATTCAAGGATCAGGGCAAGCGCCACCCGCTCCGGGCCACGCATGAAGACCGCCGTGACAGGGGTATAGGCGGAAGCACGCGACATGGCCATGCCATAGGCGGAGGATTGCTCCAGCGCCGAACGGTCCGCCTTCGCGATCAGTTCGTCCCAGCGCCGCTGATCGACCGCGTCCCAGAGCGCGACGATACCGTCCTGCTCTTCACCGCGCTTGTCTTTCAGTGGCCGGTCGCTTTTCTCTTTGGCTTTCTGGGCTTTGGCGGCAGCCGCCATTCAAGGTTCCCCCGTCCCCGTTCCGAGGCTAGTCTTAGCCCATGTCCGTGCTCGCACAATTCAAAAAGCCGCCCGTGATTCACGGCCACCGGATTCCCGGCCGCCGCTTCACACGCTGGGCCGCGCTCTATTTTACCGGCTTCGTCGCCCTGCCGATCCTCGGCGTCTCGCTGCTGCTCGACCTGATCGGCTATCTGCTGGCGGTGAAGCTGTTCGGCGCGTCCTGCTACGGGCTGCTCTGCCTGCTCTGATTAGCCGTCCTTGGCTTCAGGCAAATCGATCCCGGCGAGTTTCTGGAACACCTTGATGACGGCGGAATCATCTTCCTTGCCAAGTCCGGCTGCCGCCGCACCAAGGAACTGCTGGTGCGCTGCCGCGGAGAGCGGCAACGGGAAGGTCAGCTCCTTGCCCGTCTCCAGCACGATGCCGAGGTCCTTCACGAAGATATTCACGGCACTGAGCGGCGCGTAGTCGCCATCGAGGATATGCGGCACCCGGTTGTTGAACATCCAGGACGCACCGGCGGAGTTGGAAATCACCTCGAACAGGTCTGCCGGCGCCACACCCGCCCGGATACCGAGCGCCATGGCTTCTGCCGCCGCCGCGATATGCACACCCGCGAGCAACTGGTTGATGGTCTTCACGGTCGAGCCCGG
>NZ_CAXBDC010000049.1:0-33444 GCF_963974195.1 uncultured Nisaea sp. | reverse complement strand
TATACGACCCACCCCGACAAACCGTCAAACACTTATTTGCAAAAAAATGACGCTCTTTTCAAAATTGGCGGAAAACCAACGGAAATTAGGAAAATTTATCTGCCGGGCATCCGGGCAGCGGCACGGCCGCTCTCTTCAGCCCCCTTTGATTCGAACCAAAGACTGACAAAACCTGCGAAAACCGATCCCGCACCTCCCGGAAAGAACGACTCAAACGAAATGCGGGCGTCAGGATTCCCCCTGACACCCGCATATTGATCGTCCAGCCGCCCCACCCCGCCTTGTGAGACGGGCTCACTGGACGGAGGGGGCTGCCGCCAGCGTGTTGCTACTGGCCAGCCTTGATCTTGGTCCAGCCACGCTTCAGCAGCCGGTCATACCGGGCCGAGCGGGCCAGAGTCGGGAACAGGTTCTCCTTGATCTCGTCCGTCGGATAGATGGACGGGTCAGTCCGGACCTCTTCGTCGACCAGCGGCAGCGAAGCCTTGTTCGCATTCGCATAGAGCACATAGTTCGAGATATCGGCCGCGATCTGGGGCCGCATCACGAAATCAATGAAGGCATGGGCGTTTTCCGGATGCGGCGCATCGGCCGGGATGGCCAGCATGTCGAACCAGACCACCGCGCCTTCCTTCGGGATCACATACTGGATCTCCACACCCTGGCCGGCTTCCGTCGCCCGGTCCGCCGCCTGCAGGATGTCCCCCGAATAGCCCATGGCCAGACAGACCTCTCCATTCGCCAGGTCGTCGATATATTGCGAGGAATGGAAATAGCGGATGTGCGGACGGACCGAGCCAAGCAGCTCCTCCGCCTTGGCCAGATCATCCGGGGATTCGCTGTTCGGATCGAGACCGAGATATTTCAGGGCGGTCGCCATCACGTCATTCGGCGCATCCAGCAGGCTCACCCCGCAATCCGCCAGCTTGGACACCACCGCCGGATCGAAGAACAGCGCCCAGGTGTTTGTCGGCATTTCGCCAAGCCGTTCGGTGATGGCCTTCACATTATAGCCAAAGCCCGTGGTGCCCCACATATAGGTCACGGAATGCTCATTGCCCGGATCGTGCAGCGCGACCCGCTGGCTGATCACCGGATCCATGTTCTTCAGGTTCGGCAGCTTCGCCGGGTCCAGCTTGCGGAATACGCCGGCCTTGATCTGGCGCTCCAGGAAATTGGCTGTCGGCACCACCACATCATACCCGGTCGATCCGGTGAGCAGTTTGGCCTCGACGATCTCGTTACTGTCGAAGACGTCGTAATTGACCTTGATACCGGTCTCCGCCTCGAACTTCTCGATCGTATCCTCGGCGATATAATCGCTCCAGTTATAGACGTTAAGAACCTTTTCCTCGGCGTTGGCCATACCGCCAAGCACCGTAACGGCGACGGTAACCGCCGCGCATAATCCCCGTGATACCATAGTGACTGCTCCTCTCCCGGTTCTGCAGATCCCTGATAATCCTATTGCCATAGCTCCCGTTGCCGGTCACGCGGAATACAGGGGCAACGATAACGGATGGGGCGAATTTATCATTGATCACTCGCCCGCATACGTTATGCTGACATACTCCAAATGCCTTCAGGGCAAGTCCAAGCCTCCGCCCTGTTCAACTTGGTACCGGGCGCGTCGTTACGCGACCCGGTTCTTTTTTACCCGTCCACCATCTCCAGCAGCGTGCGTGACAGGCTTTCCTGGACCCGGATGCCGTCCCGTGCGGTTGTCTCGCGGGCCTTGCGCCGCCGGTCGCCCGGCAGGCGCACACCCTCGTCGGACAGCATCCGCTCGAACAGCAGATCCGCATGGGCCGCGAACCCTGCCCCGTCCCCGAACCGGGCAGGGTCAAAGGCGATGATCAACTCCCCCCCGACCGGCGGTCCGCCATCGCCATTATCCACCTCCTCCGCCTCGAAGCTCAGCTTGTCACCAATCAGCGCCCCCGCAAGCAATTCGACCATCATGGCCAGCGCCGCGCCCTTGTAGCCACCGAAGGCGAGCTGCGCGCCGCCATCGAGAATCGCCTTGGGGTCCGTCGTGTCCTTGCCGTTCCTGTCGATCCCGGCGCCGTAAGGCACGGAATGACCGTCCCGGGCGGCGATCATGATTTCGCCCCGGGCCATGGTCGAGGAGGCCTGATCGAAGACCATCGGATGCTTGCCCGGCCTTGGCCAGGCAAACGCCATCGGGTTGGTTCCGAAAATCGGCGTCCGGCCGCCCGGCGCGACGACATAAGGGAAAGCCGCCGTGAAGGCGAAAGCCGCCAGCCCCTGTTCAGCCAGCGCCTCCGTCTCCGGCCAGAGGGCCGCGAAATGATAAATATCGTTCAGGGCAAGCGCGGCAATACCGGTGCCCCTCGCCCGCTCAACCAGCGCGGCGCGCCCGACCTCAAGCGCCAGGGGCGCGAAGCCGCCATCGCCCGCCACCCGCACCACGGAGGGCGCAAGATCGCTGACCACCGGCCGCGCCTTGCCGTTCGCCTTGCCGCTCTTCAGCGAGGCCACATAGCCGGGAATCCTGAACAGCCCGTGCGAGTGGCAGAGATCCCGCTCCGCCGCCGTGACGATATCCGCGACCGCGCGCGCATTCTCGGCATCCGCACCATGCTGGGTAAGACACCGCGTTGCCAGCGCATGGGCCTCTTCCAGCGTCATCGAAACCGTACTCATTAACCTGATCCCCTCCCGGTCGGAAACAGCCACAGCAAAGCACGGATGCGGACCGCAGGGAATCAGGTTTCAGGTGTGCCGGCTCAGACCATTCCGTCCGCCAGACTGAACATCAGGAGGATGATGGCCCCCGCCGCCAGACAGCCGATGGCGGCGGGCCAGATACCGTATTGTGCGGTATCGTCCGTGATTTCTGGATCGTCGAGACCGACATCGTCATCCGTCGGGTGTCCGGGATCGATTCTCATCTCTCTCTCCTCAGCCGTTCAGGAACTTGGGCAGCCACAGCGCGATCTCCGGGAAGAACAGCACCATCATCAGCCCGATAATCTGCAACCCGATAAAGGGCAGCACCGCGACGAAGATCTCCTGCAGCGTCACATCCTTCGGCGCCACCGACTTCAACCAGAAGCAGGCCGGACCGAAAGGCGGTGACAGGAAGTAAATCTGGATATTCATCACGAACAGCACACCGAACCATACGGCCGCCCATTCCGGCTCCAGCCCCAGTTCCGGCGCCATACCGACAACCACCGGCGCGAAAATCGGCACCGTGATGAAAAGGATTGCGATCCATTCCATGAACGTGCCGAGCACCATCAGCACGGCCATCATGACGAAAATGATGCCAAGCGGCGGCAGATCGAGGCCCGAGAACAGGCTGCGCATGAAATCGCCGCCGCCGATCAGGTTGTAGATGCCGACAAAACTGACCGCGCCGAGAATCAGCCAGATGATGGTGCCGACCGTGGTCATGGTCTGGGCCAGGGCGTTCTGCAACATGGTCCAGTCGAACCGGAACCGGACAGCGGCAATCACAATGGCTCCGAAGACACCGACCCCGGCGGCCTCGGTCACCGACGCAATGCCGGCATAGATCGAGCCCATGACACAGGCGATCAACAGGATGGAGAGTCCCACCGCGGCAAGCCGGTTGCTGGACAGCGTCGCCTGCTCTCCCTTTCTTGCGGCGGCTTCCTCGGCGGTCGGCGCCAGGGACGGGTTGATGGCGCACCGGATCAACACGAAGACGATATAGAACAGGGCGAGCATCAGCCCTGGGATCGCGCCGGCCATGAACAGATCGCCAATCGAGACCTGGGCGGACAGCCCGTAGACGATCATGACGATGCTGGGCGGAATCAGGGTCGCCAGTGAGCCGGAAGCGCAGATTGTCCCGATGGAAAGCTTCCGGTCATACCCGAGGCGCAGCATTTGCGGCAGGGCGACGAGGCCGAGCATGACAATCTCGCCCCCCATGATGCCCGACATCGCCGCCATGACGACGGCGACGATGACGGTCTGCACCGCGACGCCGCCGCGCAGTTTTCCGGCAAAAATCGACATCGCATCGAACAGATCCTCGGCAATCCCCGCCTTCTCCAGCAGCGAGGCCATCAAGACGAAGAGCGGGACGGCCACCAGCGGATAATTCTCCAGCAGGCCGAATGCATTGGTGGAGACGAGGTAGAGGCCGCGCGGGCCGAAGAACAGCAGCGCGCAAATAATCGAGACGATCAGCGTGACCACGCCAAGCGGCATGCCGGTCATCATCAGGGCGATCAGCGCGATCACAATGCCAACACTGACCGTGCCGATATCATAGTCCCGCAGGCTCACCACCTGGCTCGGGTCGAGCGTCTCGGCAAGGCCGCTCAACATGTCGTGATAGCCGGCCAGCAGCGTCACGTCGGCGCCGAAATGAACCGCCACGACCGAGATCAGCCGCAACAGCAACAACACCCCCACGATACCGGCGACGACACGGGCGGCATAGGACATGAAATGCCGGTTGGTATTGACCAGAAGCTGACAGAGATAGATGACCGCGCCGAGCGCCAGAACGGTCTTCAGGATCATCGGCATCGGCGAGTTCCAGGCCGAGCCCGCCCGTTCCACCAGCGAGATGGCTTCCAGCGCACGCACCAGAGTGTCGTCCGCCAGCATGAAGAGCGCGGCGATCCCGACCACCAGCGCCAGCAGGTCGAGCCACCATTTCGTCCGGTCGCCGGCCATCAGATAGAAGACGGTGATGCCTATATGCCGTTTATGAAACGTCACATAGCCGGCGGAAATCATCCAGGCCGAGGCGCACAGCACCATGACCACTTCGAACGCCCATTGCGTCGGCGCGTTGAAAACATATCTGGAAATCACTTCCCAAAGCGTGACGACAGCGCACAACAAATAGAACTGCGCGGCCGCGAGCCCGGTGAAACGACTGAAACTGTCCATGGCAGTGCCAACGGCACGAAACATTCCTGGTCCCCTCGCCTGAAATATAGAAATCACCCGGCAAACAGAGCGCTGCTTGCCGGGTTCCTGTTAGGTGGAGAGGAGATCAGTCGAGCAGACCGACCTGCTTCATGAAGGCGATGTGCGCATCGAGGGCTTCCTGGGCGAGCGGGCTCTTCTTGCCGTAATCCTCCCAGGCCTTGACCGCGATCTTGCGGAACGCGTCGCGATCCTCCTGGGGCCAGTTCACCACCGTGATGTCGCCGCCGGCCTTGTCCTTGGCGACAAGCGCACGATCCTGCAGATCGGCTTCCCGGCGCATGGTCGCATAGGCCGCGACATACCAGGTCTCAAGCATGACCCGCTGGCCTTCCGTCAGCTTGTCCCAGACATCCTTGTTCACGACAAACTGAAGGACAGCCATCGAGTGAATGCCCGGATAGATCGGATATTTGGCGATCTTGTGCATGCCGCTGGCTGCGTTGTTCACATAGGCGGAGGCATCGGCGGCATCGACGATGCCCTTGTCGAGAGCCGTGTAGACTTCGGAGAACGGCAGCGAGACCGGAGAAGCACCCGCACGGCGGAACACTTCCGATGCCAGACCTTCCGGAGAGCGGATTTTCACACCCTCGAGATCCGCCACGCCCATGATCGGCTTTTTCGCGACCAGCGCTTCCTTCGTGTACGGCCCGCAGCCGACAACATGGATCTTGCCGCCTGCATATTTGTCATAGAGCTTTTGCAGGATCTCCTTGCCGCCACCCTGCATGCAGAAGGTCTGCACCTGCTCGGGCGTGTCATATCCAGCGATCAGATCGCCGATGACCGCGAAGGCGGGGTCTCGTCCCGTGAAATAGGAAACGGCGTTCAAATCCCCGTCGAGAATCCCGTTTGCGACCGCGTCGATGGTTTCCCGGTGCGGGACGACGGCTTTGGTCGGCAACACCTCGATCTTGAGGGCTCCATCCGACATGAGCTCGACTTTCTCGGCCCAGGTTTCGGTCATAAAGCGGTGAGCCCAATCCCCGGCCTTCGAGCTTGCCTGCAATTTGAGTGTTTTCGCATCGGCTGCGCCCGTCAAAGCGACAAGCATGGCAGCGCTCAGAATCGCGATTCCGCGTTTCATTCTAGTCCTCCCTTTTTATGCCCGGCCCGATTTGTCTGGGCCGTTCTTTGGAGCCCTGTCCGCGACCGACGCCTGTCGGCATCAGTCGGAACAAGCGCTCATTGCACGGGCAACCGTAAGGGAGGTGCCCCGGAGAACCAAGAAACAACGTATACATAAACGCGACCGAGGTCGCATACACGCGATAATGCGGGCCTCGATCCTCGTCTGACTGGCGCGGAAACCCCAAGGTTTCCGCGCCCGGCCATGACCGGCCTCCACGATACGGAAAAACTCGGAATGGAAAAACTCGGGGCCGCCGCAAACCAATCTTATTCGCGGCGGCCGGATATAACCTCTCAGCTCACGCCGAGCTTCTCGGCCACGAAATCAAGCCGGTCCTGCCCCCAGAACAATTCCTCGTCGATGATGAAGGACGGGGCACCGAAGACGCCGCGATGGAGGGCCTGTTCGGTATCCTCCTCGAAGGCGGCCTTGGTCTCTTCGCTCTTGGCCGCCGTCACCAGGGAGGCGCCATCAAAGCCGGCTTTCGCACAACATTCCGCCAGGACCGTTTCATCGTCGATCGAACGGTCCTGCTCCCAGAGGCTTTCCAGGATCAGCGTCGACAGCAACAGGGCATTGCCGCCGGCAAGACGGGCGGCAGTGACCAGATGGGCCGACAGGGGTGTCTTTGCCGGAAAATTTTCCGGCTCGATGACGATGGGAAGATTGAGGCGCTGCTTCCAGCGGGCAAGCTCGACCAGCCGGTAGGCCCGGCGCTGTGGTGCCCGCTTCGGCAGGGGCAAACCGCCGGACTGGGCAAAGATCTGCCCGAAATTGACCGCATAGACATTCACCTCGGCGCCGGCCTTTTCGGTCATCGCCATGAACCGCCGGGCTCCGAGATAACTCCACGGGCTGGAGGTGGTCATAAAGTAGTCCACAGTCACGGCCATGATCCGGCTTCCTCGCTGAGATGTTTATTCTGGTTATCAGGAACGAACATTCTACTCCGCATTATCGGCGACCGCGACCAGGATGGATCCCGCATCGCGGCAAGCAGCTCCGTTATAAAAAACCACCCGCGGCCGCCATGATGGCGCGCGCGGTCATCAGGTCGAGATGGGCGCCACCGCCATTCTTGAACAGGGTAATCTCCAGGTCGTTGGTACGGCCTTGCTCTCCGGCGGCCAGATCGTAAAGATCGGCCCGCACATCCGCCGGAGCGATCAGCCCGGCGGCGATCGGGATGGCAAGATCGCCCACATCCGCAAGCGTGGTATCCCGACAGTCGACAAATAAGCGTGCCTTGGCGATCAACCCGTCATCCGCTTCCCGCATCTCCGGCGTAAAGCCGCCGACAAGATCGACATGGGTTCCGGGCGATACCCACTCTCCCATCAGCACAGGCGTGCGGGCCATGGTCGCCGCGGCGACGATATCGGCATCACCGACGGCGGCAGGCAGACTGTCGACCCGGATGACCGGCAAGCCGTCCCGGCGCAATTGCTCGCAGAGATCTTCGGCACGCTTCTGGGAGCGATTATGAATCTCGATCCGCTCCAGCCCCGGAAACAGTTCCGCATAGGCCCGGGCCAGCGTCCCCGCAACCGTGCCCGCACCGATAATGACCAGCTTGCGGCTGTCCGGCCGGGCGAGATAACGGGCGCCGAGAACGGAATCCGCCGCTGTTTTCCAGTCCGTCACCATGGTGCCGTCGAGCACAGCCTCCGGCGTGCCTGTATCGTCCGAGAAAACCAGCATCGCCGCCTGCACGGTCGGCAGGCCCGCCGCCTCGTTGCCCGGCATCACGCTGGCGGACTTCACCCCCATGCCGAGCCCGTCGATCCAGGCGCAGCGGGTCAGCAGCGCTTCGCTGTCCCGTTCAAGCAACTGATCGCCAATCCGGGCGCGCGGCAGCCGGTGGCCGGCCTCAAGTGCATCGGCGATCATGCGCCAGGAGAGATTGCCCGCGACATCTTCCGGGCCGATATAGCGCAGGCTCATGCCGTCTCTTTCCTGCTGATCCGGTAGAGCACATGCCGCCGCAATGGATTGCCTAGCTCCAGCATCGGATGGTCGAAATCATCCGCCGGATCGTGATGCATGCCGATCTTTTCCATCACGCCGCGTGAGCGCACATTATCAGGCACCGTGAAAGAGACGATTTCCGTCAGTCCGAGCGGGCCGAAACCATGGGCAAGCGCCGCCCGCGCCGCCTCCGTCGCGAAGCCCTTGCCCCAATGGGCATGATCCAGCCGCCAACCAATCTCCACCGCGGGCATGAAGGGAGCCTCGAAGCGCGGGACGGCGAGCCCGGTGAAGCCGATGAAAGCCCCGGTATCTTGCCGCTCGACGGCAAAGAGGCCAAAGCCGCGTCCCTCAAAATGATCATCGATCCGGTCCGCCAGCCCGTCGGACTCTTCCCGGGTGAGCCGCTTCGGCAGAAACTCGCAGACTTCCGCCGAGGCGTTCAGCGCGGCGAAGGGCACACGGTCCTCCGCCCGCCAACGCCTGAGAATCAGTCGCTCCGTCTCGATCATTTTCCAGCCTGTTCCGCCTCATGCAGCGCACGCAGATCCTTGCGCACGATCTTGCCCGTTGTCGTCATCGGCAGAGCATCCACGAATGACACGTGCCGGGGATATTCATGCGCCGCGAGACGGGTCTTCACGTGCTCCTGAATATCCTTCGCCAAAGCATCGTCACCGGCAATACCATCCTTCAGAACGATGAAGGCCTTCACCGCCTGGGTCCGCAACGGGTCCGGCACGCCGATCACCGCCGCCATCGCCACCGCCGGATGGCCGACCAGACAATCCTCGATCTCGCCGGGGCCGATCCGGTAGCCCGCCGAGGTGATGACATCGTCATCGCGGCCGACATACCAGAAATAACCATCCGCATCCCGTATCGCCTGGTCGCCGGTCAGCAGCCAGTCACCGGCGTATTTTCTCTCCGTGGCCTCGGGGTTGTTCCAGTATTCGAGGAACATGACAGGATCGCCTTTGAGGATCCCGACATTGCCCTGGGTGCCATCAGGCAACGGATTGCCGCCGTCATCGACAATCCCGACCTCATGGCCGGGAACGGCCCGCCCCATCGCCCCCGGCCGCACCTCCATCACATCGGCGCAATTGCCCACCACGACATTGCATTCGGTCTGCCCGTAGAACTCGTTGATGGTGAGCCCGAAGACCGCACGGCCCCAGTCCAGCAGCTCGGCACCAAGGGTCTCGCCGCCGGACACCACCGAGCGCACATCATAGCTGTAGCATTCGCGCGGGCGCTCGACCTGGCGCATCAGCTTCAGGGCCGTCGGCGGTAGGAAGCTGTTCCGTACGCCGTGCTCCTGCATAAGCCAGAAAGCCTCTTCGGGATCGAACTTGCGGGCCCTGTAGGCGAGCACCGGCACGCCGTGATGCCAGGCCGGCAGCAGCACGTCGATCAGCCCGCCGATCCAGGCCCAGTCGGCCGGAGTCCAGAACAGATCGCCCGGCTTCGGGAACATCCGGTTCGAAAATTCCACACCCGGCAAATGGCCGAGCAGGACCCGGTGGGCATGCAGCGCGCCCTTCGGCGGTCCGGTCGTGCCGGAGGTATAGATGATCAGCGCCGGGTCGTCGGCCCTGGTGTCGACGGCCTCAAAGCTGTCCGAGGCCCGCTCCAGCGCGGGGGTGAATGCCGTGAAATCATCTCCGCCCGCCGTCACGTCGGTAACGAAGATATGGCGTAGCGCGGGCACCTGATCGCGGAAGCTCCGGATTTTCTCCAGCCCAAGCACGTCCGTCACCACCGCCGTGGCACCTGAATTGGCCAGCCGGTAGACCAGCGCTTCCTCGGCGAACAGCGCGAAGAGCGGCACCGCGATCATCCCGGCCTTGTAGATTGCCGTATGGGCGAAGGCGGTTTCCGGGCGCTGCGGCAGCAGGATCGCCACCCTGTCTCCGCGCTTGATGCCGCTGGCCGTCAGCACATTCGCGAACCTGCCGGAGGCTTTGGTGATATCGCCGAAACTGTAGCGGTCGATCGTGCCGTCTTCGGTCCGGTAGATCAGCGCCAAGGCATCCGGCTTTTGCCGGTCCGCGATATCGCGGCCGATATTGTAACGCTCCGGAATGCGCCATTCGAAGGCGTCGCGAATTTCGTCGTAAGTGCTGCCGTTCGGAAGCATTTTCTGAGTTCCTCCCCAAGGAATCAGGCCCAAGGAATCAGGCAAGAAGTCAGGAGGGGAAAAAGATCATGGAATGAAGCGCCCGGCCAGCGGAAAGCCGGTCGGACGCCTTCTTAAAATGCGGCCAGCCTTAACTGCGGCAGGTCAAGCCGTCGCCACGGCGGTTCTGCCTTCCACCACCTGATCGGCAATCCGGCCGGTCAGTTCCGCCAGATGGTCGAAGGCGCCGTCATAGAAGCCGATCCCGCCGGTATGGGAGCGGATCTCGATGATCAGATCCCGGGTCTCGCTCTCCGGCAGATAGGCCTCGACCTCGTCCCAGCCGCTCCAGTCCTCCTTCGCCTGGAAGCCGAGGATCTGGCCGCGCCGACCGGTGATGATCCGCTGCACCCGCGCCGTCGCGTCGTTCGGCACGGAAATCACCACTTTCTGGATCGGCTCCAGCAGCACCGGCTTGCATTTGGGCAAGCCCTCATTCATCGCCATCCGCGCCGCTGTCTTGAAGGCCATGTCGGAGCTGTCCACCGCGTGGGCCGAGCCGTCACAAAGCTCCACCGCCACGTCAACGACCTCGAACCCCAAGGGGCCGCGCCGCATGAAGTCCTTCACCCCCTCCTCGACGGCGGGGATGTACTGTTTCGGCACCGAGCCGCCGACAATGCTGTTCTTGAAGGCAAAGCCCTCACCCCGGCCAAGCGGCGCGATCCTGATTTTCACGTCGCCGAACTGGCCGTGACCGCCGGTCTGCTTCTTGTGCCGGGCATGCTGCTCCGCGCCCTTGCGGATGGATTCCTTATAGGGCACGCCGGGCTCGCGGGCCTCGACCTGCAGCTTGAAGCGGCTCTCCAGCCGTTCGATCATCACCCGCAGATGCGTGTCGCCCTGCCCCCGGATCACCAGCTCGCCCAGCGCGGCATTATGCTCCACCCGGAAAGACGGGTCCTCTTCCGCCAGCTTGGTCAAAGCGCCGGAAAGCTTCACCTCGTCGCCCCGATTGACCGGTGTGATGGCAAGGCCGTAGACCGGTTGCAGCGGCTCCGGCCAGTCCATCCCGGCCACGCCGCCCGGCGTCAGCAAGTCACCCGTTGCGATCTCGTCCATCCGGCCGAAAGAGGCGACATCCCCCTCGGAGACCGCGCCGCATTTCTCTAGCTTGGCACCGGTCACATGGTTGATGCCGCTGACCCGCTGGCCGTTCAGCTCTTCCCCGTCCTTCACCGTGCCGTGCCAGACCCGAACATAGGAGAGCTTGCCCATATGCGCCGCATGCACGGTCTTGAAGACCTGACAGACCGCGTTATCCACCGCACTGATACCAAGCCGCCCGGCAGTCGCCGCGACGCCCGGCGTCTCATGGCGCAGGGTCTTGAGCAGCCGCTGAATACCGTGATCCTTCTCCGCCCCGCCAAGCAGCACCGGAACAACCAGATCGCCCCGCAGCGTCTCGGTCAGCTGGCCGTAGACATCCGGCGCCGCCGGCTCGACATCCTCCAGCAATTGCTCCAGCAGCGCGTCGTCGAAATCCGACAAGGTCTCCAGCATCTCGTTCCGGGCTTCCTTCTCCCGGTCCGCCACGGCGTCCGGGATCTGCACCAGCTTCGAGGGTTTGCCGTTCTGGTACTGATAAGCCCGTTCGCTCACCAGATCGACGTAACCGGTGACGACATCACCGCCGTCGCGGATCGGCACCTGGCGCAGTGCCACGGGCCGGTCGGAGACGTCCTGCAATGCATGCATGATGTCGCGCATGCGGTCGTTCGACTCCTCGATCTTGTTGACGAAGATCACATGCGGGATGTCGTGTGCGTCGAGGAACTTGAGATAGGGGGTAAGGGCCGCCGCCTTTTCAACTTCCGGATCGGCCACCACGATCGCGATATCGGCGACCATGCAGGCATTGCGCATGTCCTGATTGAAATCGAGGCCACCGGGCGTGTCGATGAAGATCCAGTCCTCATCCAGAAACCGGCCGCGCCCGAGGGTGAGTTCCGTACTCGCCTGGCGTTTGCGGGATTCCTCGGCACTGTCGCCAACGGTCGAGCCGTCCCGGACCATGCCTTTCTTGTGCAGGGTCCCCGTCGCCAGAAGCAGCGCCTCGAAAAGCGAGGTCTTGCCACTCAGATAGGGACCCACGAGCACCGCGCAACGGGGTGTGTCTCCACTCTTGTCTGCCATTGTATCCTCCCTGTGTTCTGCCGGTCCGGATCCATGATCGGCCCGGTCCGGCCCGCCTCTTTTCGAGACGGTTTCAAGCCGGCGGAAGGCGCCAGCACCAGGGAGCGGCGCGAGCGCACACGCCATCCACATTCCCGCACTTCCGGCGGCATGAGGCAAGGAGAATCACCGATTCGCGGGGGATTTCAGTTCTGGAGATGCGCTCATCAACGGGCGAGTCCCGAGGCCGGGTTAGGCAAAAGCCTCCGAAGCAGATTAATGGGCTGTGTAGGTCAGCAATGGGTGGGAAGCGGACATCGATGCCGCGGGGGCGGCATCGAAAGAGAGCTCAAAATTACTGACACCTTCTGTAAACCACAGCACGGTTTCGGCGGAGCTTATATAAGCTCCGCGCCGCCGTTCCGTACTACTCTTTAAATCGGAATTCCCAGAGCGCAGCGGGCGCCCTCTCGGATCACAAGCTTCAGCCCCGTATCTCCACACCGGCCCATTCTTCAATCACCTTGGCAATGCACGTGAAATCGGAGTCCGGGCCATATTTCGCTTTGGTGATCGTCAGGATTTGCCGGATCAACGCACCGCCCAGCATTGGGACACCCATTGCCTCGGCTTCCTCGACGCAGAGCCGGACATCCTTGTAAGACAACGCGGTCGTAAATCCGAAATCGAAGGTGCCTGGCAGTATGGCTTTCGGGAACTTGTCTTGCGTCGCACTGTTCCGGCCACTGCTGACATTGATGATGTCGGTCATCACTTTCGGATCCACTCCGGCCTTCACCCCCATTGCCAATGCCTCAGAGCTCAGCACCAGGGCCGCGGCAGCCAGCATGTTGTTGCCGAGTTTCACCACTTGCGCCAATCCCGGATCTTCGCCAACGAAGAACGGCCTGCCGAAGTTCGCTATGATTGGCTCAATGCGCGCATAAACCGGCTGAGGGCACGATACCATCTCCGCCAATGTTCCGTTCGCGGCCCCCGTCACGCCTCCACTGACCGGACAATCGACCCACTGTACAGCGTGCTTCGACAAACCCTCGGCAACGCGTTTTGCCGTATTGGGGCCGGTGGTCGAAAGATCCAGCATGATTTCGATAGCAGCCCCCCCAGCAAGCCCGTCCGGGCCCAGAGCCACCAGCTCGACGACATCAGGGGTTGGCAAGCTGGTCAATACGATTGGCGCCGCATCGGCGACTTCGCGGGGCGAGCCGGCTTTCCGTCCACCGTGCGCGACGACCGCATTCAATGCCGCTTCACTCGGGTCATAAACCGTCAATTCATACCCTGCATTGATCAAGCGTTCCGACATTGGGCCGCCCATACGTCCCAGCCCGACGAAACCGAGTTTTTTATCCGTCATCTATTTGGTCTTTCATCTCGCGTTGGAGCTCAGTAACGGCGGGAATTCCGTGTCACGGGTATTTCCGCCATCCGGGATGGTCTGGCGGCGATTCAAAAACCGCCGCCAGCGTTATTGCTTATTGGCTATTCACCGCGTGCGGGTTTGCCGAGCGCCTCAAGAGCGCGCGCGATATACGCACGGCCATCAAAGCCCAAAGCCTCGGCACGATCATAGAACTGCTGGTATGACGCATTCGCATATTCGGGCGCTGTAACGCGCTGGACCTCTGATTGCGGTGCCGTCCAGAGCTCAATGCCGTTCTCCGCCATTTGCTTCACGGCGGTGTTCACGTGCGAATAGAAATTGTAGAGCGCCTCGTGCTCCAGGTCTTTCATCTCCGTGCGGATTGCCGCCCGTTGATCCTCGGGAATCGATTCCCAGGTATCCTTGTTGATGATGATCACCCAACCCGTGATCGGACCAATCTTCCAGTTCTGCACATTCGGAGCCAGCCGCCAGTATTCCTGACCATTGCCATAGCAGGTCGACGTGAAGAGGCCGTCGATCACGCCACGCTCAAGCGCCGCCGGAACCTCGGATAGCGGCAACGGCGCGGCCTTGGCTCCGATGGCTTCGATCAAAGCGGCGGTCTGCGGATTGTGGACACGCAGTCGCTTGCCTTTGAAGTCCTCAAGCGTATGGATCGGCTCTTTCGAGAACAGCGCCTGACTGCACCAGGCGCCCTCGGCCAACACAACCGAGTTCCATTTATCTTCCCAGAGCTTCTCTACGTCGTCGCACCAGAAAGATGCGCAAAGATAGGAATATTCCGCCATGTTGTCGACGAGACCCGGGAGATTGAAGACGCCCATGCGGGGCTCTTCCCCGGCCAGGTACGTATGCAGCGCTCCAGACATCGGCACACGGCCGTCACGTACCGAAGCGGTGATCTGCGTCCCGCCGACCAGCGAGTCATTCAAGGACACTTTAACCTTTCCGCCCGTTGCCCGTTCGAATCGCATGGGAACCTGCTGCATCATTTTCAGATACAAAGAGTTCGGTGTCGGCAGGATGCCCATCGTCAGATCGAGATCCTGAGCACGGGCATCCGGTGTTGCCCATAGCCCACAAAGCGCAATCAATGCAGCCAGCCCCGTATTCCGGACCCATTGCCGGGACGGTCTGTTGTCTACTGAACTCCTAAACATGTCGTTCCTCCCAAAAAATCGGCAACCCCGCACACAGGGTGTTGCCTTGTTTGCCACACGCCGACACGTCGAACGCGTGATCTCCTGCCCCTTGCCGACAGGTATTTGCGATTAACGTAATACAATCTTACGAGCCTATTGCAAGACCAGAATACGGGTGCTAGTGGATCTGCAGACTGCAGGGACATGCGCTCTGAGGGCGCTGCGAATACCGGATGAGAGGATTGAGGCATGCGGGCGAGCGGCAAAATCACCGAACACCCCGACGCGAAAATGACTGCGGCGTCAGATCGGACAATCGCGCGGATTGCCGGCGCTTTAAGCCAGTTTTCGGGAGGGCTTAGCGCAATAGGCCTCCTCGTTATGACGGCCATCATCGGCTTCGAAGTGTTCTCGCGTTATATCCTCAACGAGCCGACGTCCTGGAGCGCCGAGATTGCCACCTATCTTTTGGTCGGCATCACCTTCCTCGGGCTCGCCCAAGCGCAGCGGCATGGCGATCATGTCCAGGTCGAATTATTGCTGAGTGCCGTCGATGCAGACCGTCGTCGGGACCTGGATATCATCGCCAATTATCTTGGCCTGATCTTCGTGCTGTTCGTGGCCTGGCAGATGTCCTGGTTCAACTACCAGGAATATGTCAACGACACGCGCGACTGGGGACTCCTGGCGACGCCGCAATGGATACCCGAAGTGCCGGTCACGATCGGCCTCTGGATCTTCGCCATCGCCATCCTGGCCGACATTCTGCAGGGCTCCGTCCTCACCGGCCGCCGGGCCTGGGCTGGGCTGGCGATTATCTGCATGCTGTCAGGTGTTTTGCTTTGGTCCGGACCGCGTCCGATGCCCCTGCTCGGAAGCCGGGTGGACATCGGCTCGGCCTCCATCGTCATAGCCGTTCTTGCCGGATGCCTGTTGCTGAACGGCCGGTCCATCGCGCTGGCGCTGCTTGCCATAACCGGAGGACTGATCGCAATCTACTGGCTGGCAAAGGGGGCCGCTCTGGCCCTGATCGGTGGCCTGCTTGTTGCGACGTTGCTCGGCCTCATGGTGATCGGAGTCCGGATCGCCCAGACGCTCGGGATTGTAGGCTTGCTTGGGCTCATGTTCCTGCTTCCCAAGCCCTTGCTCTCCGTGCTGGCGGAACGCGCCTGGAACAGCGTCAATACCTTTACCCTGACTGCGGTCCCGATGTTCGTGCTGATGGGCGCGCTGCTGATCCGCAGCGGCGTTACCCGCGAGATGTTCGACGCCCTGAGCCGATGGTTCGGACGCACCCCGGGAGGCCTCGCTCACGCCACGGTTGGCGCCTCTGCCGTTTTTGCCGCCGTGTCTGGCTCTAGCCTTGCCACTGCGGCGACCATGGGCAAGGTTGCCTGCCCCGAAATGATCTCGCGCGGGTACAGTCAGCGTCTGACCTACGGCGTAGTCGCCGCCGGCGCGACACTGGGCATCCTGATTCCGCCAAGCATCGCGATGATCATTTACGGCACAACCGTCGGGGTTCCGGTCACGCAGCTCTTCATGGCGGGCATTATTCCCGGCCTTCTACTCAGCGCGGGATTCATGGGCGGCGTCGTTCTCTGGTCGATCCTGCGTCCGACGGCAACACCAGGGGGGCTGCGTTATACCTTTAGTCAAAAGGTCTCCGGCTCACTCTCCGTACTTCCGTTCCTGTTCATCATACTGGTCGTGCTTGGTTCGCTCTACGCGGGTGTCGCAACGCCGACCGAGGCCGGCGCTGTCGGAGCGATCGCATCCTTCATAATGTGCTTGTTCCGGGGGACGCTCAATCTGCGGACCCTGTTTGAAACAGCGGTGGAAACCGCCCGAATCACGTCGTTCCTCTTACTGATTGTTGTTGGCGCCGCCATTATGAGCTGGGTGTTCGACTTCCTGCGCATACCGCGTGCAGTCGTCTCTGCGGTAGAAGCTGCGGAGCTTGCTCCGTGGCTTGTCATGCTCGTCATCGGCCTGATCTACGTCGTGCTCGGAATGTTTGTCGAATCAATCTCGATGATGCTGATGACGCTGCCGGTGACCTTCCCGATCGTGATTGCACTCGGCTTCGATCCTGTCTGGTTCGGCGTCGCTCTTGTTGTGATGATCGAGCTCGGACTGGTCACTCCACCAGTCGGGATTGTGCTTTTCATTCTGCGTGGAGTCAGCGAGACGACCCCTTTGCGTGAGATCGTTTTGGGTGTGTTGCCATTCGTCGGGATCATGCTTGCTTTTCAGGTACTGATCTATTTCTACCCCGAGATTGTTCTCTGGCTACCACAACAGGTGAAATAGCCCGGAGCGCCTGGGGGGGGCAGATGTTTCTGTCAACCAGTCTGGACTGTCTCGCCCCGCATAAGCGACAAGGCCGGACCCAATTGGGCCCGGCCTTGCACTCAGTTCACCGAAGCTTCGGTCGCTTTAATTTACCGTGCCGACTTTCTTAACAAGTGCTTCGTAGGTTTCGCGCTCCTTGCGCATGGTCGCAGCAGCGGCATCCGCCCCCTGGAACGTCATGTCCATAAAGCGCTTCTCACCCACGTTCTGCGCCATTTTACCGTTCACACCCGGCTCAAAGGCAGCCGATAATTTCTGGATCACCTCCGGCGGTGTACCTGCCGGTACATGCAGAGAGATATGGGACGTCACGCCGAACGGAAACCCCAACTCCTTCATGGAAATGAGGTCCGGCGCTTTTTTGAGACGGTTATAGGACGCCGCGAAAAGCGCCTTTGCATCACCCGCTTTAACGATCGGGGCCCAGGAGCCACCCGAAAAGGCGACGTCCACATCACCGGACATAACCGCCTGGACGGAACCGCTGCCGCCACTGACCGGCACAGGCACGTATTCGACGCCGCGTTCCTTGGCGATATATTGCATCACCAACCGGTCGAGCGCGAGTTGGCTTGCCCCCTTGATCGACCGGTTTTCTGCCTTGACGGTCTTGATGAGGCTATCGAGCGAATCAAAGGACGCGTTCTTGCCGGTAAAGAACGCGTTCTGGAACTCGCCAACGATGCCGACATGCTCAAAACTGTCGATGTCATAAAGCGCTTTCTGAACCAGCGGCGCCAATGTGATCGAGGTCGAGTTTGTCGCCAGAACTGTGTATCCGTCCGGCTTCGCCTTGGCGACCTTCGTCGCCGCGACACCGCCGCCCGCACCACCGACATTCTGCACCAGGATCGCCTGACCGAGCTCCTTGCTCAGAATATCGGTCAGCGCACGGATCGAGGTATCAGTGCCACCTCCGGCGGGATAGGCGACCACGATCGTGATCTCCTTTTCCGGCCATTCAGCCGCGGCATCGGAAGGGCTCAACCCCACTGCGGCGGCCAGAGCCGACGCGGCAACGGCGGTCATGGCCACACGCCGGGTCAACCGACCTGACATGGAATAAATATGCTGTTTCACTGCTTTCCTCCTTGGGTTTGTTTGCAGTCGCTTTTTTCACGCTTCTTCTGTGGGCGTGTCTTGGGGATGATCCGGCGACCGTTCGGCCACCGTTTCACAGGCTTGGATTGCCCTTGGCGGCGCCGCGTTACGCATCAGATTTCGTGACCGCACTTTGGCCAGCCTGCATTGAGCGCGTACCGGCACTTGCGAACTTCCAGATAGAGAAAGCGGCCAGCAGCAGGAAAATGACGGCGATCGGATGATCCACCAGCACTGCCGGATTTGAATCCGAGATGATCAGGGACTGCCTGATCGTCAACTCCGCCATCGGACCCAGCACATAGCCGACAACAAACGTGACGAACGAATAGTCGAACTTCTTCATGAAGTAGCCGACAAGACCGAAGACGATCATGAGATAGACGCCGAACATGCCGCCCCCCTCCATGTACGCACCAACGATGCAAAGAAAGACGATGATGGGCAGGAGCACGCTCTTCCGAACCTGGATCACCATGCTGAAGATGCGCTGACCGAAGAGCCCGACGAGCAGCAATGCGGCCGACGCGAGAAGCATGCCGAGATAGATCGCATAGACCACGGAACCGCTTTCCTTAAACAGGAACGGGCCCGGGGTCAGCCCATGCATCATGAAGGCCCCCATCAGAAGGGCCGTCGAAAGACTGCCTGGAACACCGATGGCAAATACCGGGATAAGCGCGGCGGGCACTGTTGCATTGTCAGCCGATTCCGATGCCGCCACGCCTTCCGGCGCCCCGGTACCGAATATTTCCGGCGTCTTCGAGCTCTGACGCACCCAGGTATATGAAAGGAAGGACGCCAAGGTGGCCCCCAGCCCGGGCAGGATACCGACCAGCGTGCCGACGAGCGAGCCGCGCAGGACCGCCGGCGTGATCCGGGCAGCATCCTTCAGGCTGAAGACGGGCTCCGGATCCTTTGGCTTGTCTTCGGCCATTTGCGGGTATTGATGATTACCCCGCCAACCGTCATCGATCTGCACAAGAACCTCGGAAAGCGCGAGCGTTCCGATCGCAACCGCCAGCAATGGAATACCGTCATACAGCTCCAGCATTCCGAAGGTCATCCGGGGCAGGCCCGTTTCCATGTCGATACCCGGCGCCGACAGCAGAAGCCCTAGCAGGCCTGCGATGACGGCTTTGAAAAACGACTCACCGGAGACCGCGGCGATGAAGGTCATCGAAAATATCAGAATTGATGCGAGCTCTATCGGACCCAAGCCGATGGCAAAGCGTGCAATCGGCTGAGCCAGAATGATCAAGGTGACCGTTGCAAGCAGGTCACCCGTGACGGATGCCAGCAGAGCCACGACCAGCGCCTTCTGTGCCCTGCCTTGCTTGGTCATCGGGTAGCCATCATATGTGGTGACTACAGCCGACGGTTCTCCCGGCACGTTAAGCAAGATCGCCGAAACGGCAGCACCAGCGGCCCCGCCCTTGTTTATACCGATCAGAAACGAGAGAGCAGCAGCCGGCGGCATTGTAAAAGTGAACGGAATGGCGAGCGCAATCGCCGTGGTCCGGTTCATGCCAGGGAGCGCCCCAACGATATATCCAAGCAGGACCCCGAGAATGATGTAACCAATAACCGCCGGGGTGAAAATTTCTCCTGCGGCGACCGCCATGTAATTGAGCATGATTACCTCAGGGAAGCGGCGTATGGAGAACGTAGATCGCCAGCAGATAGACTGCGGCCACCGGCAAGGTCGAGGTCAGTAGTATCCGGACCGGGTTTCGCTCTCTTAGGAACAGCATGAGCGCCGCTATCAGCAAAGGCCCGCCGGCAATAATGCCGAAGAAATCAATCACTATTACCCCTGCGATCACCAGAGTGGCCGCGATGGCGAACATCGCCAGGTTCCAGAGCTGGATCGGCATGGGCTGCAAGGCGCGCCCCGCCCGGAGTCGCAGCCAGGCTTTTGCCGCAAGCGCCAGGGCAATCACCGTCAAGCCGACAGAAAGAAGTGTCGGGAAGAAGGTCGGCGGCAAGCCGAAATACATTCCATCCTCGGTATCGAGGGGAATAACCACAAAAATCAAGAGTATGCCGGCGAGCGCAAAGGCAATGCCGCCGATGAAATCCGCTTTCTCCACGTCCCCGTGATCCTCCCTCGCCGCCAATTGTTTTTTTAAGCGGTCGATTTCTTTTGGTATCGGCGATTGTGCCTTTACTCAGTTCATAGTACGAGACGCTTATGATAAGTCAATAATCTGATAATACAATTTAGATGTCATCGAGCATGACCATCAAATCTGGAGGTGAACATGACCGAGCGCAGCCGCGCCGCCATCGTGACCGGCGCAAGCCGTGGCATTGGCCGGGCCATCGCACTGAAGCTGGCAAAAGAGGGATGCTCCATCATTGTCACAGCGCGAAACCATGACGATCTGGACCGGGTTGCCGCAGAGGCGGAAGAAACCGGAGCGGCGGGAAGCCTCGCGATCGCGGCGGACCTCAGCCAACCCGGAGAGCCGGAGCGCGTTGTGGCGGCAGCCATTGACCGGTTCGGCGGCCTGGAAATCCTGGTCAACAATGCTGGTGCGACCAAGCGAGGAGATTTTCTCTCGCTCACTGATGACGACCATTTGGATGGCTTCGCATTGAAGTACCACGCAACCGTCCGGTTTTGCCGCGCCGCCTGGCCTCATCTTGTTGCTGCGCGCGGAGCGGTCGTTAACATCACGGGTATCGGAGCACACACTCCTGACGCCGAATTCACCATCGGGGGCCCGGTCAATTCGGCTCTGACAAACTTCACCAAGGCTCTGGCAAATCGGGCTTTGGATGAAGGGGTCCGCGTCAACACACTCTCGCCCGGTCATATTGTGACTGACCGACTGCACGCCCGTATCGAGAAGCACGCAAAACTTAAAAGCATGACAATCGCAGATGCGCGCGAGGATCTACGGCTGCACTATGGGATCCATCGCTTCGGAGAAACGGCCGACATAGCAAATATGGTCGCCTTTCTTTGCTCCAAGCAGGCGTCATATGTACACGGCACTACGGTGATCGTGGATGGTGGCGCGACTCCCGGCATATGACTTTGCAAACTACCGGGATCGCACCAAACGTTAGGTCAGTCCGAAGCGGAGCCGACTTCCTCGCGATAAGCGGAAATCGTTTCGGCGACGGCTCTCATGCTGTCGAGGGCAGCCGGAAACCCACAATAAATAGCGGTTTGGAGAATGACCTCGACGATCTTCTCTTCGCTTACACCGTTTCGCAAAGCCCCACGAATATGAACCCGGAGCTCATGCGGTCGGTTCAATGCTGTGAGCATGCCAAGATTGAGGATACTGCGTTCCTGCTTGGACAAGCCTGGCCGTTGCCAGACATCGCCCCAAGCCCACTCCGTCACCATTTTCTGAAGAGTCGCCGTGAGGTCCGTAACGCTGTCGAGCGATCGCTCCACATGCGCGTCACCGAGCACCTCACGCCGCATCGCGACACCTTTTTCGAACAATTCTGTCTGGAACTCCGGCCTCACGGTCATCGTGGCCCCTTTCATCACATCTGGATCAATATCGAAAATTTCGACGAGGCACAGCGAGACTGGACATCGTCGACAGCCAACATATTGTATGATTATCATATTGTCGAAGCTTATAGGACTCATGTCCCTGTTTGCTTGAAAACCAAGACAACTGGAGAACGCTCCGTGGGGAAAACGTTATGACCGAGGTGGAAAGCGGCTCGCCCGAGGCACAGCTGGCATCTTTCGCCGCGAAACTTCGATGGGAGGACATCCCGGAACGGGTCCGCCACGAGGCCCGACGCTCGCTACTCAACGTCTTCGCGACGGCGCTCGCGGGATGTCGGGAGCCTGCAATCGACATCACGATCAGGGCAATGTTTCCCTACACCGGAGCGCGCACAGCGACCATCATCGGGCATAATGAAAGAGGTGATGCCGGGCTTGCCGCTTTTGTGAATGCCATGAGCGCGAATATCTTCGATTTCGACGACACCCATCAGGCAACCGTTCTGCATCCTGCCGCCCCTGTATTTTCCGCATTGTTCGCTCATGCGGAGACCCAGGCCATTTCTGGGGCGGAGGTGCTTCACGGATTTGTTGTCGGTGGAGAGGTCGAGTGCCGCATCGCGAACGCAGTATCGCCTTACCATTACGCGCGCGGCTGGCACATTACGTCGACATGCGGTGTTTTCGGGGCGGCAACTGGTGTCGGAGCAATGCTCGGCCTCGACGACGCACAGATGCTGCATGCCATGAGCACGGCGGCTGCACAATCCTCCGGACTTGTGGAGACACTTGGCACCATGGCCAAGAGCACCAGTGTTGGCGGCGCAGCGCGGAACGGCCTTGTCTCGGCACAGCTTGCCCGGAACGGATTCACGGGGCCGCTGACGCCTCTGTCCGGCCAGCGTGGCTACCTCCGCGTATATGCCGACCGGCCACGGCTTGAAGCCCTTACCGAAGACCTCGGTACGGAATGGGAAATAGCCACCAATACCTACAAGCCATACCCCGGCGGCATCGTCCTGCACCCGCTGATCGATGCCTTTCTCGAGCTCCACGACCGGGATGGCGTGCGGCTTGACGATGTTGCCTCGATCAAGGTGACGGGGCACCCACTGCTGCGCGAGCGCACGGACCGACCGGATGTTACGACGGGCCGGGAGGCTCAGGTCAGCGCACAGCATACGGCTTCGATCGTGTTACTGCGCGGGAGCGCCGGTCTGGACGAGTTTACCGACGAGGCTGTAGCCGAAACCATACGTGCCGGACGGCCTCCGTTCACCTTTCAGGATGATGAGACACGAAAGATCGAATCCGCTGAAGTGGTGGTTCATTTGCAATCCGGCGACACACTGCGCAAGAACATCAAGGCCGCACTCGGATCCTCTCCAAATCCCCTGAGCGACGCACAACTCGAAGACAAACTGACCGAGATGGCCCTGCGCGTCGGGTTCAAGGGAGATACACCGCGCCTTATCGACTCGATCTGGCACATCGATGATCTCAAGGATGCCGGCGATATCATGCGTCTGGCCGCAGGGCGGGAATAAATGTCAGAGCCAGGAGAAACTAAAATGTTGAATGGAAAATGCGCACTCGTGACCGGTTCGGTCTCGGGCCTGGGCTATGCGGTCGCCGAGGCGCTGGCACGCGCCGGCGCCCATGTTGTCTTGAACGGCCTTTGCGAGCCGGCCGAAGGCCATGCTGCAGCGGCACGCCTGAGTGAAGCATCCTCCATTGATTCCATATTTGATCCGGCCGATCTGAGCGACCACAAAGCGGTCGAGCGGATGATCGGCGAGGCCAGAGATCGTTTCGGGTCCGTCGATATTGTTGTCAACAACGCGGTGGTCCGGCACTTTTCGTCGATCGAGGATTTCGAGCTTCCCGAATGGGAGAAGTCATTAAGCGTCAACCTCACTGCGCCGTTCCTGCTTGCGCACCTGACATTGCCGGCGATGAAGCAACGCGGCTGGGGCAGGATCATCAATATGTCCTCGGTTTACGGTTGGCGCGGCGCCGCGGACAGGATCGACTATGTGACAACCAAGACCGCATTGATCGGCATGACACGCGCTATTGCGATAGAGGCCGCACGCACCGGCATAACCTGCAATGCGGTTTGCCCCGGATCCGTTCCGACACCCGCGATCCTTGAGCGCATCAGGAAGATCGCCCAGGATCAGGGGCGTCCTGTTGAGGAAGTCCAGCGCGAGTATGCGGCTGAACGCAATCCGACAGGCCGTTTCGTCGCGATGGAACATGTCGGCGATCTCGTCACCTTCCTTTGTAGCCCGGCCGGAGATGACATCACGGGAGCGTCAATGCCCATGGATGGTGGCTGGCTCGCCTCTTGAGACACATCAGGCTATTGTGTTTCCCTGTATTATTGTATGATTGTGCAATAAATGGCTTCTGGCCCAAGCCTCGAGGAACGGGTAGAAGACTGGCGCCAGATTGGCGATATCTTTCCGGCACAAATGAAAGACAGTGAACGGCGGTTTCCAATATGAATGATTCTGATGCCGTATTCCGCGTGGAAAAAGTAGCGGCACCTTTACGCTATAGTGTTACCGAAAGTATTCGCAGCGCGATTGCGACCGGCCGTTTCAAAGCGGGAGACCGTTTACCCGAGCGTGAGCTTTGTGAACTCACCGGTGTCAGCCGAACACTCGTGCGTGAGGCCATGCGACAGCTCGAGTCCGAAGGCGTGATCGAGGTCGAACCTCATCGTGGCCCCTTCGTGGCACGCCTCTCGCGGGAGCAGGCCGAGGGCGTCTATCAGGTCCGCCTTGAATTGGAAGGACTGGCATGCCGGCTGTTTGCGGAGAAAGCGACGGCCGAACAACGGCAGGCATTGAAAGACGCTTTCAAGGAGCTGCAGGCGGCGGCACGGCGATCCGACGCACAAAACCGCCTGCGTACAAAGAACCAGTTTTACGCCTGCCTGCTTGATGGCTCCCAGAATGAAGCGCTTGGGAGCTGCCTGCACATCCTCAATTCACGCGTCAGCCTTCTTCGCGCGACGTCGATGACTGCCCCCGGCCGCATCAAGAAAAGCATCGCCGAATTATCGAGCCTGATGGAAGCATTGATGGCCCGCGATGGGGAGCGCGCGAGCGAGCTCGGGAGGCTGCATGTTCAAATGGCAGCCGACGCCGCGCTTAAATTGCTCACCGAGGAAGAACCGACCTGACGCCATGCAGCACGGCGTGAAGCATGGATAAATAGGCGTTACCCTGCCGGGCGCGTCCACCTTCCCGCAATCGCCGACGGAGAACGATACGCATGTCAAATGCCCCCGTCCCTGAATACGACCTCTACGCCATCAAATACGCCACACGCGATGCGCAACGCCGCGACCATTTCATAGGTGGCGACCCGCATGAAGGCCCGATGCCACTGGATTACTTCGTCTGGGTCGCGATCGATGGCGATCGCGCCATCGTCATCGATACCGGCTTCCGGGAAGATGTCGCCCTTCAGCGGAAGAGGACCTTCCTGCGATGCCCGGTTGAAACTCTTGGTCTGCTCGGCGTCGATCCTATGGCCGTGTCGGACGTGGTGCTGACACATCTGCATTACGACCATGTCGGCAATTTCGACCGTTTCCCAAATGCCTCATTCCATCTTCAGGAAGCCGAGATGCACTACGCCACGGGGCGATATATGCGATACCCAAGGCTCGCCCATTCCTTTGAAGCCGATGATGTCTGCGGGATCGTCCGGCTGAATTTCGCCCGCAGAGTGATGTTTTACGACGGTGACGCAACGATCGCGCCGGGGCTCCGCGCACACCGCACGGGCGGGCACTCGGCCGGCCTGCAATTCGTCAGCGTCAACACCAAGCGCGGCTGGGTCGTCCTGGCATCGGACGTCACCCATTTTTACGAGAATATGGAGAGCGAACGGCCGTTCGTGACCGCCTTCCATATAGGTGAGATGCTTGAGGGCTTCGACCACCTGCGCGCGGTTGCTCCGTCGGCGGAACATATCGTTCCCGGCCATGACCCGCTGGTCATGAGCCGCTATCCGGCAGCGCGGCCGGATCTGGAAGGCATCGCGGTCCGACTTGATACCGCGCCGGTAGACCATCGTTAGAGCGGTACCAATTCAAACAACTCACTGCGTGGCACAATAGCGCCTTCGCCCCCTCGGGAACCACACACAACAGGGTGTCCCGCGCAACGTCCCGCATCCCGGTCTTTCCAAACCACGCGGCAATGCAAATACCCGCGCCCCTCACGCCGACCAATGATTACAGTCGCCGTTTGCAGAGTGGCCGCTCGGTTGGAATAAGCCTCGTTGTACGCAAGATGGAAAAGTTGACCGGCATTGCCTCTCCAAGGCTCACATGCGGAAAGAAGTTATTAAAAATGGTCACTTATAGGGCTGGGTTCCAGCCAAGTTGAATTGTCGCGTAACTGTAAATTCATGAGCGACCGCTTTGGGTCGGCTGCCGGCGGAATAAGCCATCAGGCTCCGCAGGATGAAAACAGTCATTCGACAATCTGCTCAGCCCCTGACGATGAATGCGCAGCATTCTGTCATTGGTGACTACGGTGTCCTTTTTCCGCCCTGAGGCGGTGCGGTTCTTTTTCTCGCTTTCGCTCTTGGCGTGAAGAGAGCGCTGCCCCCTCCCCACAAAGCCCAAGCGCGCTCCGCTCACGTCTTGCCGGGTATCCCCAGGTTTCGGGCCAGAGCCCTGCCAACCCGCTGCTGCGCGGCGCCCTACGGGTGGGTGATTCCCCTCCCGGCATGCCGGCCTTTCACCCCTCTCTCGCTCCTCGCCGGAGATGCAGGGTTGCAGTTGTGAACAGCAACCCAGCACCAAATAAAGAGGGACCTAGACATGACCGGCACCATCGAGCGCACTATGAAAATCAATGTTCTGCCGTCAGTCCGCGAAAGCCGTGAGCAACATTATGAAAACTTGAACCGAGCCGGGCGCGAAAGGACCGGATCGATCCTCAATGCCGATTGGACCGGTCAGCATGGCGACATGTGGGAAATCAATGAATCAATCTATCACGAGTTTCTCGGCGTGCTTCCGCCGCTTGCTTGGCGTGATGGCTCTTTCTGTGTTTTCGACTTGCTGCAATATCGCATATTTGCTATATTGCAGTACCGAATGAGGGGGCGGTATGGAGTGGTCAATCAAGTTTCTGAACGAGAAGGTCAAGGCGGAATTTCTCTCATTACCCGATGATATCAGAGCACGTTTCTATAACTTCGAGGATCTGCTGAAACAGGTAGGGATCGAGAAGCTAGGTCCGAAACGAGTGAAGCACTTGAGGGGCAAGCTATGGGAAATCCGGCTGACCGGTAGGGACGGGATTGGTAGGGTCGTTTATGTAACAGCGTCCGGGCGGCGGATGGTCGTTTTGCACGCTTTCATGAAGAAGACCCAGAAAACACCGGCTTCGGCAATTGCATTGGCCGAACAGCGAGCAAGGGAGATGGATCAATGATCGATATCGATGAAGTGCGGGAAGAGGATTTCAAAAATAACCCGGCCGTAAAAGCTGAGTATGAAAAGATGCGCCCGGTCTACAAGCTGATCGGCAGGCTTATAGAAGCGAGGACGCGAGCAGGTTTGACGCAAAGCCAGATAGCGGAGCGGATGAAAACGACCCAATCCGTTGTTTCCCGCATGGAAAGCGGCGGCAGTATGCCGAGCATTAAAATGGTAACCCGGTACGCGGAAGCGACGGGGTATGAGGTGGGGCTTGTTCGGGCGGAATAGACCGACTTCAACCCTTGGTCTGGATTTGTGTCCGGGCGCCGGGGCGGTCCTCGCTGCGCTCGTTGCGGCCGTCCCATTGGTCCGGCCGCGAAATCCATGATCGCATACGATCATGGACCAACCGCCCTTGATCGAGGACGATATTGACCCGAACCCGCCATCGATCGACCTATGCAGCAATGGCGAACAAGGCGTTTCGCCATGGCGTCGATCATGATCTGGCGGGTCAGCAATTCAGTGATGCTTTGGCGTGGCCGAAAACCCTGCAACTCACGCACTGGATGGAGCACCACGGCAACCAGGTGCGCGGCCGTTGGTTCCAGTTCGGCGGAAGGTTCTATTTTCCCGACGAAGAGACAGCCGCAGCCTTCTGCCTGAAATTCGGCGGCAGGCGCTGGTCCCTAGCGGATCTCACAACACAGCAGATGCTTACCAAAGTGGCGCGGGAGGCCGCTCGTCAACGCTCCGCAGATAATGAAAAATCTCCAGGGTAGGGGGCTTAAGCATGAGTTTTCTGTGCGAGATCATCTTATCTGAACATCGCTCACCTCGCGGCAGCCACCAATCGAGTGGACCTGGCTACAAACGATTGTGATTATGTGAAATAAGGTCGATCTCCGTTGGGGCCGGGCTCTACTCCGCGTCCTGCCGGGTATCCACAGGTTTCGGGCCAAGGCCCTGCCAACCCGCCACTGCACGCCGCCCTGCGGGTGGGTGATTCCCTTCCCGGCACGTCAGCCTTTCTCCCCTCTCTCGCTCCTCGCCGGAGATGCAGGGGCGCAGTTGTGAACAGCTGCCCTGCACCAAATTAAGAGGGGTTTAGACATGCGCAAGACGATGATAAAAACCGACCGCATGCAGGCGGTAACAGACAAAATCATTTCTGCACTGGAAACAGGCGTCCGCCCTTGGAAAAAGTCGTGGGACGCCGGAGCCTTTCCCGAAAAACCGCTTCGATCAAACGGCGAAGCCTACAAAGGCGTGAAAATCATTATTGTTTTTGGCGTGCGCCTAAATCTTAGCATCCTCTTCTTGATAGATTGGCAGTGCGCCAAACGCCAAAAGTATTATTCCAAGAGTTTGTTAACCTGGGTCAATTCTGGTTTAGTCCCACCCAGAGCGACAATACCTGCGTCTTGAAGACCGGCGCGTTGCCGCTGAAAATTATTTGGGGTGCTGCTGGCCCGGCCCGGTTGATTAAGTATCGACCTCTAAAGACCTTGTCCCACGACGCGTGACCAAGCCCACACCGAGAATTGTGAGCGCGATGCCAACTAGTTGCGGCCAGCCCAAAGTCTCGTCGTAAAACAGGAACCCCATCGTCAAGCCGAAGATTGGGATCAGGAAACTGAAGGCATTTGCTCGGTTGAGTTGGGTCTTCTCCAGCACAGAAAACCAGAGCCAATAGACCAAAGCCGTTCCGAGTAGGCTGAGGCCCAGGAGTGCGCCCACGAACGTGAGCGACCATCGGATCGACGTCGGATCTTCCATGGTCCATGCACTCAGAGCGAGTGGAATACTGCCTATCAGCATTTGGAGGCCCATGGCCATAAGGGCATCCACCTTGCCCGCAATTCGCTTAATCAACACATTGCTGACGGTGATGCCCAGCGCGGCTAGGGTAATGTAGGCCACGCCGATGATGTAGTTTTCCTGCCCGCCGGAGAAGAGCCTAGTTGACGTGATGGCGAGAATCCCGACAAAACCCAAGAGCAGCCCAACCTTACCGTGGGCGTTGAGCCGTTCGTTGAGGACGGCGCCCGCCAGTACGGCTGCTAGCAACGGCTGGGTGTTGGCGATCACTGTCGCAATGCCGGGGGAGACGAATTCCGCTGCATGAAACATGCCTACAAACCCCAGGGTCGTGGCGCCAAGGCCGACGATGGCCACCATCGCCCAGATTTGAGGTTCCTTGGGTAGCGGCCGCCGCAGCGCGACCGCCAGAAGGGTCAGCGTCACGCCCGCCAGAAACGCGCGTAGTGCGGCGAAGGTCATGTGGGGGGCGAACTCGATACCGGCGGTTATCAGAGGGAAACAAGCGGCCCAAAGCATCATCACCAGAATGATTTTCGCAATTGTCGCGATTGACATCCGTCCAGCTCCTCGTCCTCTGACCAATGCAAGAAATGCCGTTTGCGGAGGATCACCGCTCGACGCACCAGTGCACTTTCTTTGGAAAATAGAGGCGATGCAATAGCATCAACCAACGAAAGCCAGAGCCATCGTCACAGAAGGAGCATCGGTGTATTCATTCACCTGACGTCGGAGAGAAAATCTTCGGGTATCCCGAAAATAGGCGTTGACCCTCCACCCAGTGGATGCATTAAATATATGCGATGTTGAGAAACGCACTCATAGTTTTTTTCCTGTTGCTGGCGACGACACATCCGTCGTTCGGCGCTGTGGATGCATTGCACTCACATACCCAAGATTGCACGGAACAGCAGGCCCATAGTGAACACGCATACAGCATGCGTGGTGACGAGCGCGGACAGGACTGCGGAACAGTCGCGATTGGGCATTGTGTTTCCGGTTTTTTTGCCCCCATAGGGGTGGGTTCCGATATAATTTTCTCTGAGTCGACCCTTTCATTCCACACGATACATCAGACCGTTATCGGCCTTAATCTAGAAGCGGACATACCCCCTCCGCGATTCTGACCGGACTTCATCTAAAAATAGCGCACCCGTGCGGGAGCGCTCTGAAGCTCAGTTACATCGTGAAGGAACAAACATGCTCCGTTCTAAACTTTTGAGTGCCGTTTTCGGCGCCAGCCTTTCTTTTGCCTTGATCTCCTCTGGCGCGGCTCTCGCCGCAGGCTCGCACGGCGGTGGCCATGATAAGCCGACCGGTCAAGCTGGGGACCCAGCCAAGGTCTCACGCACTATCAAAATCATCATGAAAGATAACTATTACGAGCCTAAATCCTTGAACATTCTGGAAGGTGAGACAGTTCGCTTTGTCGTCCAAAACGCGGGTGAGTTTGTTCACGAATTCAACATTGCGACTGCGGAAATGCATGAGGCGCATCGCCCTGAAATGATGATGATGTTTGAGCATGGAGTGCTTGAACCCGACCGAATTAACCGTGAGGCGGCAAAGGCGATGCAGGCTTCCATGGGACATGGCATGCATGAAGAGCCGAACAGCGTTTTGCTTGAACCCGGCAAGACGGGTGAGGTTGTTTGGACTTTTCCAAAAAAGGCCAAACTTGAGTTTGCGTGCAATATACCAGGCCACTATGAAACCGGCATGCGCGGTGACATTAGGCTGAGTCATTGACTTGAGCAGATCAGACTGAACGGTTTCGATTAGCATCTCAAGGAGAGCAAATATGTCATTGTGGCTGCGCCGAGCCTTTGTGCTCGGCGCCGGCCTGGCGGTCGCGCTTACGAGCGCCGCCAATGCCGGCGAATACAACCTCACCGTCGATCCAGTCATTGTCGACACAGGCACTTTCAAACGCACCGGGATCGGCTATAACGGCGCTACGCCGGGACCGGTCTTACGCTTCACCGAAGGCGAGGACGTCACCATCAACGTGGTGAACAATCTCGACGAGACGACATCGATCCATTGGCACGGTCTGATCCTGCCATTCGATCAGGACGGGGTACCCGGGATCAGCTATCCGGGGATTCCCCCAGGTGAGACCTTCACTTACCGTTTTCCGATCGTGCAGAATGGCACTTACTGGTTTCATAGCCACAGCGGTTTCCAGGAACCGGATGGCGCTTACGGTTCGATCGTAATCGAACCAAAGAAGCGCGAGCCGTTCCAGTACGACAAGGAATATGTTGTGCAATTGACCGACGCTCATCCTCATCGGGGCAATCGGATCATGCGCAACCTGAAAATGATGCCGGACTACTACAACCGTCAGCAGCGCACTCTGTTTGACTTCCTGAAAGACGCCCGAGAGAAGGGGGTTGACACGGCACTCGCCGACCGTGCGGCCTGGGGCGACATGCGGATGATGCCGACCGATATCGAGGATCTCCAGGGCTTTACGCCACTGATCAATGGAAAGAGCACGGAACAGAACTGGACCGGCCTCTTCAAGCCGGGCGAACGGGTTCGTCTGCGCTTTATCAATTCCTCGGCAATGGCCTATTTCGACGTCCGGATCCCGGGCCTCAAGATGACCGTTGTGCAGGCGGACGGGAACAATGTTTTGCCAGTTCCAGTCGACGAGTTCCGGATCGCAGTCGCCGAGACCTATGACGTTCTCGTTCAGCCAAAAGAGGACCAAGCATACGCGATCTTTGCCGAATCCATGGGCCGAACAGCCTCCGTCCGGGCGACACTCGCAACCTCAGAGGGCATGGTTGCTGATGCCCCAGAGTTGCGTAAACCCAGCTTGCTGACCATGGCCGATATGGGAATGGCGCATGAAGGTATGGACCACGGCAGCATGTCCATGGGTGGAATGAGTCATACGATGCCTGACGGCCGCGCCATGCAGGGAATGAACCATGGAGCCATGAACCAGGGGCAGACGAATCATGGCACCGGGCAGATGTCCGACACACACAAGATGCCTGACGGCTCCTCAATGAAAGGCATGAGCCATGCCGGCACAGATCATTCAGGTGGCGGCGGGATGCCGACAATGAAACATGACGGAACGGCAATGGCGCAGGAAGGCCATACGATGCCTGACGGGTCGATAATGAAAGGCACGAGCCATGGCGGTATGAACCATGGGGCGCAGGGTATGATGGCCGAGGCCGACTCCTTTTATGCTCCGGGGAGCGGCCTGACGCCGTCGGCGGCCAATGGCGGCAAGTTCCTCTCCTACGATGATCTTCGTGCCCAGAAACCACTCTATGAGTACCGCGAGGCTACACGGGAGGTCGAACTTCGGTTGACTGGCAACATGGAGCGCTACATCTGGTCGATCAATGGCATCAAGTTTGCCGACGCCGATCCGATCCGGCTGAAATACGGCGAGCGGGTGCGCTTCAAGTTCGTCAACGAAACGATGATGACCCATCCAATGCATCTGCACGGGATGTGGTCGATTCTCGATACCGGAAAGGGCAAGTGGAACCCGATCAAGCATGTTGTAAGCGTAGCCCCTGGGACAACGGTCTTCATGGAGACGGAAGTTGACGCGCCGGGCCAGTGGGCCTTCCACTGCCACCTTTCCTACCACGCCGACAGCGGCATGTTCCGCAAGGTCGTGGTAGAAGGCGGCCCGAAGGACAAGTCGGCAGCCACCACGACCAACATGAAAACGGGGGGCTGAGTGATGAAGATCAGAATTGCTTCTCTCGCCGTGTTCGCAGCAATCCTATCTGACAGCCCAGCCTCAGCGGAGCAATGGTTCTGGGGCGTCCAGGCGGAACAGTTGGAATGGCGTAGCGGCGAAGGCTCACCGGCTTATGCCTGGGACCTCGATGCCTTCGCCGGAACCGATGAGTACAAATTCGTTGTCCGCAGCGAAGCAGAATACGGGACCAACGCAAACGCATTCGAAACGCTGGAAAACCAGCTTCGCCTGCAAGTGCCTGTGAGCACCTTCTTCGATGCTGTTGCCGGAGTGCGCTACGACAGCCCGGACGGAGGACCACGCCGAACGTATGGTGTGCTCGGGCTCAAGGGCCTCGCCAAGCAATGGTTTGAGGTAGATGCGGATCTGTATCTCTCGGAATATCCGTCTGCCCGCTTCGAGATCGAGTATGAAGGTCTTATCACTAACCAGATCATCTTCACCCCGAGCATCGAACTGGACCTGCCGCTGGCCGACGATGAGGCGACAGGGCGAGCTGCCTTTGGACCGAAACTGGAGATCGGCGGGCGCCTCAGCTATGACCTGCTTGATCGGGCCATCGCCCCATATGTCGGCGTTCACTGGGAGCGGACTC
>NZ_CAXBDC010000048.1:0-33474 GCF_963974195.1 uncultured Nisaea sp. | reverse complement strand
GATCTCGAAGGCGGGCCCGTGAAGGTTGCCGCGCGTCGCCTTGACCAACTCGTCCGATGTCCAAAGCGAAGCGGTCATCGAACTTCCCCCAGGAGAGCTGATACGACGGCGCGCGCGGCGTCTCTGTCGTCGAAGGGCCGGGTTTCGGTTCCGACGATCTGATAGGTTTCGTGGCCCTTGCCCGCGATGATCAGGGCATCGCCGGGTTGCAGGGCCTTGATGGCGGTTGAAATGGCCATTGCCCGGTCGCCGATTTCGGTGGCGCCGGGGCAGGCGGCCATGATTTCGGCGCGGATTGTGCGCGGGTCTTCCGTCCGCGGATTGTCGTCCGTGACATAGACGTGATCGGCCAGGTCGGCGGCGGTCCGGCCCATGATCGGACGTTTGCCCTTGTCCCGGTCGCCGCCACAACCGAACACCACATGCAACGCACCGGTGACATGGGGGCGGACTGCCGTCAGCACGGTTTCCAGCGCCTCGGCCTTGTGGGCGTAATCGACGAAAATAGGCGCGCCGTTCGGATGCCGGACGGCAAATTCCAGACGCCCGCGCACGCCGGCGAGGGCGGGCAGGCAGTCGAAGACCTTTGCGGCATCGACACCGGAGGCGATGACGATGGCGCTTGCGGCCAGGGCATTCATGGCCTGGAAGGCGCCGATCAGCGGCAGCTCAACCGTGCGCTCCTGATCGGCGAACGCGATGGTCAGGTGCTGGCCGGTGGCTGTCGGCTCGCGCCGGATCAGCCGGAGATTGGCGTCCGGGGCGGTGCCGAAGCGGATGGTCCTGAGACCGCGTTTGGTCGCAATGTCCGCGATCCCGGCGCTTTGCGGCGCATCCGCATTCAGGATAACCGTGCCGTCCGCCTGCAAGACCCGCTCGAAAAGACCGGCCTTCGCCTTCAGATAGGAGGCCATGTCCTTGTGATAGTCGAGATGCTCGTGGCTGAGATTGAGGAAAGCCGCGATGCCGACCTTCACGCCGTCGAGGCGGAACTGGTCGAGCCCGTGACTGGAGGCTTCCATGGCCAGATGATCGATGCCGCGATCCACGAGACCGGCGAGGGCCGCATGCAGTTGCACCGGGTCCGGTGTGGTCAGGCCGGGACCGTCCGTGCCGTCGTCGGTGGTGATGCCGAGTGTGCCGAGGCTGGCGCTTTTCTTGCCGAGCGCGGCCCAGATGCGGCGGGTGAATTCGGCTGTGGAGGTTTTGCCGCTGGTGCCGGTGATGGCGGCGACGGTGCCCGGCTGCTTGCCATAGAAACGGGCTGCCATAAGGGCGAGACGCAGGCGCGGGTTATCGTCGGCAATGACGGCAATAGCCTCTTCGCCGGCGTCAATGCCGTCTTCCGCCAGCACGGCGACGGCGCCACGGCGCACCGCATCGCCGATAAACCTGCGGCCATCGAGCGTACTGCCGCTGAGTGCGGCGAACAGATAGCCGGGCTGAACCTGGCGGCTGTCGGCGGTCAGGCCCGAGACGTCACGCTCCAGCGCGCCCGAAGCCAGCAGGGCCGCGGTGCGTGGGTCGTGGCGGATCAGGTCGCCATTTATCAGCTCAGAAAGACGCAAGTGCCTTTTTCCCTTTGGTTGGGGGGATCTTCACCATCAAAGCGCGGCGAATTTCAGGCGCTTCTTCGTCCACGGGCGTCACATTCAGGAATGGGGCGGCGCGTTCGACGATGCGTTTCACGGCAGGCGCGGCAACCCAGCCGCCCGTGGCGTATCCGTAGGAGCTTTTATTGCCTTTCGGCTCGTCCACCATGGCCAGCACGACATAACGCGGGTCGTTCACCGGGAAGGCGGCGACAAAAGAGGAAAGCAGTGCCTTGTGACGATAACCGCCGCCACGACCCGG
The DNA here is from genome assembly GCF_963974195.1 of uncultured Nisaea sp. Lineage (NCBI taxonomy): Bacteria > Pseudomonadati > Pseudomonadota > Alphaproteobacteria > Rhodospirillales > Thalassobaculaceae > Nisaea > uncultured Nisaea sp. The sequence goes on along the minus strand of NZ_CAXBDC010000048.1, from coordinate 31,620 downwards.
CTTTTCCGCCGTGCCGGTCTTGCCGCCGACCAGATACCCTTTGGCATTGGCGTTCCGGCCGGTGCCTTTTTCGACGACCAGCCGGAGCAGGCGGCGCATGGCATGGGAGGTTTTCTCGGAGATCACCCGTTCGCCGACCAGCAGTTCCGTGCTGTCGCGGCGGAGCAGCGTCGCCGGATGGCGAACGCCGCCATTGACGATGCTGGACACGCCGTTGGCCAGCTGGATCGGGCTGACCGCGATGCCATGTCCAAAGGAGATCGTCATGGTGTTGATCGGGCGCCAGGGATTCGGCACCAGCGGGTGACCGCGCTCCGGCAGCTCGATGGCGGAGGAGTCGAGGAAGCCGAGCTTCTTCATGAAGGCCTGCTGGCGCTCGCCGCCGACATCCATGGCCATTTTCACGGAGCCGATATTGGACGAGTACATGAAGATCTCGGGCACCGACAGCCAGCGGTTCTTGGCGTGGTCGTCGTTGATGGTGAAGCGGGCGACCCGGATCGGCTTGCTGGCGTCATAGCCGTTATGCAGCGTCGTGGTGCCGTAATCGAGAGCCATGGCGGTGTTAAAGATCTTGAAGGTCGAGCCCATCTCGTAAACGCCGAGCGTGGCCCGGTTGAACACCGCATCGCTGGAAATCTTGTCCCGGCGGTTCGGGTCGAAATCCGGCAGCGAGACCATGGCGACGATCTCGGAGCTGTTGACGTCCATCACGATGCCGGCGGCACCGATGCCGTCGAAGGCGTCGATCTGGGTCTTCAGCTCCTCGCGCAGAATATGCTGAATCCGGACATCGATGGAGAGACGCAGCGGATCTGAGCCGTCGCGCAGCATTGAATCGAAGCTCTTCTCGATGCCGGACAATCCGACATCGTCAAAGCCGGCGCGGCCGACGATATGGGCGGTCAGCCGGCCTTGCGGATAGATCCGCTTTGACTCGTTCTGGAAATACAGGCCGGGAATGCCGAGCTTGTTGACTGCATATTGCTGGCGCGGCGTCAGGTTCCGCTTGATCCAGGTGAAGCGTTTGTTGTCGGAAAACTTTGCGACCAGGTCGGTGTGGTCCAGTTCAGGCAGAACCGTGCGGAGCTTTGCCGCCGATTCCGCCGGATCCATGATGTATTTCGGATCGGCATAGAGGGACGGCACGTTCAGCGTGGTCGCCAGCAGCATGCCGTTGCGGTCCACGATGTCGGCCCGCCCGGTCTTGTGGGTCAGGGTGCCGCGCTCTTCGGCGAGCCGGGGCTCTTCCGCCCGCTCGAACACGGAAACGTCGATTACCCGCGCGGCAATCACGGAGAAGGCCAGAGCGAAGACGGAGCCGGCGATCAGCAGACGGGTGCGGCCCTGTTCAAGGGCCTGCTTGCCGTTGCCCTCAAGCTTCATGGTTTTTTCCGGGGCCGGAATATCCGTGGTGTCGAGCCGTGTGTGGGTCATCACTGCGCTCCCGCTTTGATCGAGATCGGTCGGATCATCGGCAGGATGATGCCGTTGCCGCCAATGTTGGCGTCGGACAATTCGCCCGGTTCGCTCAGGAGCTGCGGCAGCATGTCGAGGGAGGTCAGCTGCAGACGGTTGGCGATATGGTGTTCGCTGAATTCGCGGATCAGGTGCTCCAGCCGGTCCGGCCGGTTCAGGTAGCTCCATTCCGCGTTCAGGACCTGGATGGCTTCCTGGTCGGCCAGGATTTCCTGGTGCAACGCGTTCAGCCGGTCTTCACGATCCTGTACCTCATGCTTGATGAGGAAGAGCGTGATCCCGGCGCAGGTGGCGAGCAGCAGCCAGAGGGTCATGGAGCGCCGCATCATGCTGCCTCCCGGTCCCAGGCCGGAGCATCGGTGCGTTCGGCAACGCGCAGCCGGGCGGACCGGGCGCGCGGGTTACGCTTTTCTTCATCCTCGCCGGGGCCGATCGGCTTGCGGGTGATTTCAAGGAAGGACGGTGCCGGGCCGGTCTGGCCGGTTTCCGGAACATGACGGGACGGCCGCGCGGTCTTGCCGGCGCGGGTCCGGATGAAATTCTTTACCCGGCGGTCTTCCAGGCTGTGGAACGACACGATGGCAAGGCGTCCGCCCGGATGCAGCAGCCGCTCGGCAGCCTCAAGGCCGCGATCGAGTTCGCCCAGCTCGTCATTCACATGGATGCGCAGCGCCTGGAAGGTCCGGGTGGCGGGGTCGATGCCCTCGCGGCCCTTGTTCCGGGTGCGCGGCACCACCCCGCGGACGATCTCAGCAAGCTGGGATGTCCGCAGGATGGCGCTGCCTGTCCGTGCCAGGACGATGGCTTTGGCGACACGGCGGGAAAGCCGCTCTTCGCCAAGTCGGTAAATCAGGTTCGCGAGATTCTCTTCGGTCTCGTTATTCACGACGTCGGCCGCGCTCGGGCCGGACTGCTCCATCCGCATGTCGAGCGGGCCGTCCTCGCGGAAGGAAAAGCCGCGCTCGGCCTCGTCGATCTGCGGCGAGGAGACGCCGATATCGAGGGCGATGCCGTCAACAGTTTCGATGCCGGCTTCGCGCACCAGCGTGTCCATGTCGCCGAACCGGCCCTCAAGCAGCATCAGCCGGTCGCCGAAGCGCTCTTTCAGCGCGGCGCCACGCCGGATGGCGTCCGGATCGCGGTCAATCGCCACCACGCGGCAATCGGCGGCTTCCAGGATTGCGGTCGTGTAGCCGCCGGCGCCGAAAGTGCCGTCGAGGAAGGTTTTGCCGGAGGCGATGTTCAGGGCGCCGACAACCTCGTCGCGCAGGACCGGGATATGGACCGCGCCACTCACGTGTCTCTCCCGCGCCCGACCATGGGCAAAGTGATACCCCGGTCGCGGGCCCGCTGACGTTTTTCGGTCCGGTGCGCCTCGTAGGCGTCCGGCTGCCAGAGCTGGAAGCTCTTGCCGAGGCCAACGAACATGACGGTGTCGGAGACGCCCGCATAGTCGAGCAGGTCCTGCGGCATCATCACCCGACCATCGCCGTCGATGGTGAGTTGCCGCGCGTCGGCCAGGATTGTCTGGAGGTCTTCCGCTTCTTCGGAGAAGGCGTCGAGCCGGTCGATGGAGTCGACCATTTCCTGAATACGCTCGTCGCCGCAGCCGTCGATGCAGGGATGTTTGAAGGACGGGTAGAGGATCAGGCCAGAGGAAGCCTGCCGCTCGAGAACGCTGCGAAACGATGCCGGAACGGACACGCGCCCCTTCCGGTCAACCTTGTTCGCGAATGTGGACAGAAAAACTGCCACGACTTCCCCCGTTCTCGACCGGCACCCCACCCGCTGGACTGCCGCTTCTCCCCGAAAGACACCGGACCCTCCATTGGTCTGGCGCCTGCCTTTCCGGTCCGTGAGACCTGCCGCAATGGAGCAGGCATGGGTCTGGTACGGTCCCGTATGGGATTACATGGGATACCATGGGACAAAGTGGAGTGCAATGGGAATGAAATGGGAAAACGGCTCAATTCCGGGGTTTTTCTGAGGTTTTCGAACTAATTCAAAACAAAGCTTCAGAACTCGCGGATGAGCAGTGGCCTTTTGGTTAATGCACATGCTTCAGGCGACTTGGAATCGCGGGAAAACTCAAATGTTCGCGATTTGTTCTCGATGCCTTTGACTTGCTCGCATTGTGCGAAAACGCGCTATGCGGGTTCAAAGTGCAATAAATGCCAATCTGGGAAGAAGGATCAGGCGGTCTATAAGCCGGGTTCTGTCCAGCATCCGAAGATGCCTGTATGGCCATTCCTCTGGGACGGTCGTTACCGACCGCCTCGCGCGACCTACCCGGATGACGATGCGAAAACTCACCTGCCGCCACCTTGCGGCGCGACCGGCCATCCCTATTTGGTCTTGCTCCCGGTGGGGTTTACCGTGCCGCGTCCGTTGCCGTCCGCGCGGTGCGCTCTTACCGCACCCTTTCACCCTTACCCGTCGGCCGAAGCGGACGGGCGGTTTGCTTTCTGTGGCACTTTCCCTAGGGTCGCCCCCGCCGGGCGTTACCCGGCACCGTGTCTCCGTGGAGCCCGGACTTTCCTCCAGCAGCTTGCGCCGCCAGCGGCCATCCAACCGCCTGATCGGCGCAACAGATAGAGCCGGGGAGGAGGCCGGTCAAGCGGCGCCGTCGCCGTTGCGAAAATAGTGTCGCTCCCGGGGGATCGCATCGGACCGTGCATTCCTAGACTGGCAGCCATTGATTCAGGCGGCGAGGGGCTGCATACCTTGAGCCGGGTCGCCGCATCCGTTCATCGAAAGGTCGAGGTTATCGCCATGTCCGCCAGCAGCCAGTCCGTCGCCGAAGCCCTCGTGCAGCGTTATTACGATGCTTTCAATGCCGCCGATGTGCCGGAAATGCTCGCCTGTCTCTCCGAAGATGTGGCGCATGACGTCAATCAGGGGCCACGCCGGCTGGGCAAGGCCCTGTTCGGGGAATTCTGCGCCCATATGTCCCGCTGCTATCGGGAGCAATTGTCGGACATCGTCATCATGGCGTCGGCCGATGGCCGCCGGGCCGCCGCCGAATTCACGGTGAGCGGCACCTATCTTGCAGATGACGAGGGGCTGCCGCCCGCGACGGGGCAGACCTACCGGCTTCCCGCCGGCACCTTCCTCGACATCGCGGACGGCAAGATCTCCCGGGTGACCACCTACTATAATCTTGAAGACTGGATTGCGCAGGTGACCGGGAAGACGGCATGAGTATCGCGCTGTCCGTCCTGACCCCCGGTGCGCCGGGCTATGAGGACGCGGTTGAGCAGGTCGCGGCGCTGCGCATCACCGTGTTCCGCGAATGGCCCTATCTCTATGATGGGACAGTCGATTTCGAGCGCTGGTACATCGCCAAGCTGGCCGAGGCGGAGGGGGCGATCATCGTCGCGGCGAAGGATGGCGATGCCGTCATCGGTGTTTCCACGGGAATGCCGCTGTTGTCCGAGCATGAGGAATTGATCGGCCCGTTCAGCGAATACGGGTTCGACCCGGCCGAAGTGTTCTATGGCGCGGAAACGGTCACGCTGCCGGAATATCGGGGCCGTGGCCTCTACCGGGAGTTCCTGGAACGCCGCCGTGAGCATGCAAGGCGTCTCGGTGGTTTTCGCTGGGAGACGTTCTGCGGCGTGGTGAGGCCCGCCGATCATCCGCTCCGGGACCATGCAGCCCGCCCGGTGGAGGCGGTGTGGGAGCGGCTTGGCTACCGGCGCGTCGAGGGGCTGACGACGGGCTTCAGCTGGAAAGACATTAACGAAGACGCACAGAGCGAGAAGCTGATGCAGTTCTGGGTGCGGGAGCTTTGAGACGCCGGGTACGGAAATTCACCGTCGCCTCCGCCCAATACGCCATCGGCCGGCCAAAGAGCTTCGACGATTATGCCAATCGCCTTGCCGCGAAGGCGGAAGAAGCAGCCGGGGGCGGGGCATCCCTGCTGATGTTCCCGGAATATGGCGCGATGGAACTGGCCTCGCTCTTCGGCGCCGAGGTCGAGGCGGATCTGCAGGGCCAGATTGGCGCGCTCGACGAGTTGGCGCCGAAAGTCGATGCCCTGCATCTGGAGCTCGCCGCGAAACACGGCCTGCATATCCTCGCCGCGTCCCTGCCGGTACGCGTGCCGGAGCGGGAGTTGCCGGTGAACCGGGCGCGCCTGTTCGCGCCGAACGGCCGGCACGGGCACCAGGACAAGATCATCATGACCCGTTTCGAGCGCGAGGAATGGGCGATCGGCGGCGGTGACGGTCTGTCGGTTTTCGAGACCGATCTCGGCTGTATCGGCGTTGCCATCTGCTACGACTGCGAGTTCCCGCTGCTGGTCCGGACCATGGTTGAGGCCGGGGCGGAGCTGATCCTGATCCCGAGCTGCACCGACACCTTGCGTGGCCATGGCCGGGTCCGCGTCGGCGCCATGGCCCGGGCACTGGAAAACCAGTGCTACGCCGTGGTCAGCCCGACCGTCGGCAAGGCGCCATGGTCGCCCTCGGTCGATATCAATCGCGGTGCGGCGGGTGTTTATGGCCCGCCCGATATCGGCTTTCCCGAAACCGGGATCGTCGCCGAGGGCCGGTTCGACGAGGACATGCTGCTCTTCGCCGAAATCAATCTCGACCTGGTTTCTGAGGCGCGGAGGGCCGGACAGGTTCTGAACCACCAGCACTGGAACGAACAGCCAGGCGCCGACCTCTGGCCAATCCCACCGGTCCGGACGGTGGATCTGTTGTCGGATGAAGATTATGAAGCGCATTCATACGTATGAATGTTGATGGTGGTTTTGGAAGGGTGAAAGCGGTTATTGGCAGCGGGGCGAGGACAGCAGCAGGCCTACAAGAGAAATCGAGGATAGTACTAATACTAAGCCCTCCTTGGCGGCCGTCATCATAGCAACGGCCTAATTGTCCTGGGTTGGGTGGTTAAGGGAGTACTCGACAGTGTTGCTGTTACGTCGGGCTGTAGAAGGTGCGCCAATCGGGCGCCAGAAAGCCAGAAGTGTTGGCTGGGCATGCTTCCCAACATTTGGAGGGGGCAGTTCTGTCTGTTTGGGAATCCCGTTTACGGGTCCTGAACTTGAGGTCTCGTATTCTTAAATATGAGGCGCATCGGGGAAACCGCTGAAGAGCGATTTCAGATTGGCGATTAAGGTGCGTCTTATCAGTGGCCCTCATACTGGTTACGAAAAACAGTCCACATTGTTCTGGCTCAACGTACGGCTTCGAGCTCATCGCTAAATCTTCCTTGAACAGTGTTTCAGCTCGAAAGGAAAAAGCGATGTTGACGCGTAGAGCCGCATTGATTGGTGCCGCAGGCCTTGCCGCAACGCCCCTGATGGTTAAAGCCGCACAGGGCGAGGAAATCATGGACACATCGATGGCCCCGCCGGCGGATTTGTCCTCTCTCAAACGCATCAAGCACAAGCTCGTAAGACCGCCTTTCGTGCATCCGCATGAGCAAATCGCACCCGCCGAGCCGCGTATCGTCGAGTTCGAAATGCAGATCGTCGAGAAAGAGATGCAGATCGCCGACGATGCCTATCTGCAGGCGATGACATTCAACGGGTCTGTTCCCGGCCCGATGATGGTGGTTCATGAGGGCGATTACGTTGAACTCACGCTGTACAACAGCCCGAACAACATGATGCAGCACAATATCGATTTTCACTCCGCGACCGGTGCGCTGGGGGGTGGCTCGCTGACGCTGGTCAATCCGGGTGAAAAGACAACCCTGCGCTGGAAGGCGACGCGGCCTGGCACGTTTGTCTATCACTGCGCCCCGGGCGGCCCGATGATCCCGTGGCATGTTGTCTCCGGCATGTCGGGCGCGGTCATGGTACTGCCGCGCAAGGGCTTGACGGATCATAACGACAAACCGGTCAGCTACGACCGCGTCTATTATATCGGCGAGAATGATTTCTACGTCCCGAAAGACGAAAACGGCGACTACAAGCGCTTCGCAGATGTCGGCGACAGTTATTCCGATACTCTTGAGGTGATGAACGGCCTGATCCCGAGCCATGTCGTGTTCAACGGCAAGGTCGGCGCCCTCACTGGCGAGAATGCGCTGACGGCGATCCAGGGCGAGCGGGTTCTGTTCGTCCATAGTCAGGCCAACCGGGACAGCCGGCCTCACCTTATCGGCGGGCATGGGGATCTGGTCTGGGAGCAGGGCAAGTTCAACAACCGTCCCGACCGGGATCTGGAAACATGGTTCATCCGGGGCGGCTCGGCAGGCGCTGCGCTCTATGAATTCCTGCAACCGGGTGTCTATGCATACGTGAACCACAATTTGATCGAAGCCGTGAACCTTGGCGCGACAGCCCATGTCCTCGTCGAAGGCAAGTGGAACAACGACCTGATGGAACAGGTTGTTCCTCCGACGGAATACAATGCTGCTCACGAAGGCAGGACGGCGCTGCCCTGAGTTCGGTCTGATCATGCATCTTGAACGAGGGGCGGCTGGAAACAGCTGCCCCTTTTCGCCTTGTCGAGGGATACCGAAATGCGCTCCCTGACGCTCTCCGCTCTTGCTTTCACCGTATCCGCCGCTGCAATGATCGGCTGGCATATGTCTGCGCCCGCGATCACCGAACTGCCCGAGACCGTCGTGATCGAGCCAGGTCCGTACACATACCGGCCCGCCGGGAATTATCGATATTACGGCAAGCTCGTTGAAGCCCCGCTGGAACGGCATGAGGCGGAAACGCCGCTTGAGATCATGAAATTCCAGGTCAGCCGCGCCGAATATGCGGCCTGCGTCGCCGACGGTGCCTGCAAGGCTTCGGTCGTTTCCCGGGGCGGCAGCCCGACAAGTGCGGAAATGCCTCAAACCGAGGTCAACTGGTACGATGCAACGGCATATGCCGCCTGGTTCTCACGCCAGACGGGCCTCGAGTGGCGGCTTCCCGATGACAGGGAATGGCAACGCGCCGCAGCCGAGCGGTTTGTCGAGGAAGCGATCGTCGAGGAAGCGAAGGACGACCCGGCGCAGCGCTGGCTGGAAGCCTATGCCCGTAATGTCGCGGCCCGCGGCGACTCTGAAACAGAACTCAGGCCGCGCGGGGCTTTTGGCGAGAACTCTCATGGCCTGTCCGACCTCGCCGGCAATGTCTGGGAGTGGACCAACACCTGTGTGGCCAACACCTATCTGACCGCTGACGGAGCGAAACCCGAGACGCAGCAGGAATATTGCGGCGCTCATATCGCAGAGGGAAAACACCGGGCGATTGTTATCGATCTGGTCCGCGATCCGAAGGTCGGCGGTTGTGCCGCCGGCCTGCCTGCGGATTATGTCGGCTTCCGGCTGGTGCTGGTCAGATAAGGCCCGATCTTCAGCGTGAAGATCGTAAAGCCCGCGATCCAGAGGCTTGCGGCGATCCAGAGCCCGGACATTCCTCCGACATGAATCTCAGGAAAGCACGCCCGGACAAGGGCCGCGCAGAAAATCATGCCCGCGGCACCGGTCAAAAGGGCCCCCGCCTCGAGCGTGCGGCCGGTATGTCCGAGAGAGGCCCTGATCATGACTGCTATTGTCATTCCGCCTATGGCACCGATGCCGAGCAGATGAGCCCCGGCCGCGGGAGGGAGCCAGCCGGCCGAAGCGGCCCCGGCGGCAACCAGCCCGAGCGGCACGAAGGCATAGGCAATATGCAGCATGACAAGCAGTGGCGACCTCCAGGTTCTTGCCCCCTGCCACCGGCTCAGGCGCACGCCCTGCAATCCGGCCGCGCCCAGCATTGCTCCCGCTGTGACCGGGCCCTCCGGGAAGAATGACCAGCCGAGCAGAGCGCCCGCACCGGTAAGCAGGCAAACCGCATCGAGCCGGTTGAACGGGGCGGGAAGCTTGCTGCTGTTGCGCTTGACCAGCCAGTTCCGGGTAAAGCTCGGGATGATCCGGCCGCCAATCAGCGTAATCAGAAAGACGATGACACTGATCCCCAGCCGCCGGCCAATGTCCGAGGCTCCGAAAAACCGGACCTCGAGATGAAAGACCAGATTGGCGCCCAGCAGAAGGAGCACCGGGATCACGACCATCAGATTGCGCCAGTTCCGGCCGGCAACGATCTCCATGATGGTCGTGGCGACGATGACAGCCAGGAACGCCAGATCGACAAGCATGACGCCAACCTGATCCATTCCGAAGGCCCCGCCGCAGGCCAGCCTGCCGGCAAGCCACAGGATAAGCAGGAAGGCCAATGGCCAGCCGCGCTTTGGGGAGCGTCCGGTCCAGTTCGGAATTGCCGTAAACAGGAACCCGGCGATGACTGCCGATGTATATCCGAACAGCATTTCATGGATATGCCAGTCGGTGGGCGTAAAGGGCCCTGCAAGATCGTGCGCTCCGTCCAGCAACAGCATCCAGCAAAAGATCGCAATGCCCGCGAAAATGGCTGCGGACAGGAAAAATGGCCGAAATCCATAGCTGAATAGTGCCAGTTCACGGCCGGGTATCCGTGTCTCGTTGGTCATCTCTGTGGCTTCCACGCTGAAAATGACAAAAGGGCGATGCACATGCGTGGCATCGCCCTCTCAGGACCGGTCAGTTCGAGGTCCGGATCACTTGACCTGGGCGAAGGCGGCATCAAACCGTTTCTTGGCCTTGCCCCGCTGTTTGACAGCCAGCACGTCGTCAAGGTTCGCGGCCTTGCCGACCTGGATCAGGGCAACCATCCCCATCCCGTAGTGAGGGGTGCATTTGAGTCCGTAAAGACCTTCGGTCTTAACGACGAGATCGAAATCCTTGTTCATCTTGCTCTTGAAATCTTCGACCCCGGCCGGAAGCATTCCCTTGATCGATTCCACGTTATGCCCCTTGTCGGTCGCAACGAAGTGAATGGTGTCTCCCGGCTGGGCGGCAACAAAGTCAGGCTCGAAGACCATGGAGCCAGCTTCGCCCTTGTTGAGCATCTTGACTTCGTAGGTTTCTGCAAAAGCGGATCCCGCCATCATGGCAAGAGCTGCGGTCGCCATTACTATTTTGCTGAACATCGAAAATTCCGTTCTTTGTTTTCGGTATTTTTGCCTGACAGCGTTATGCTTTAGTGCGGCGAAAGGCTCTTTGTGCTGCAACAAACTTCGGGACGGGTTTTGAATAAATTAGACGAAAGCCTTCTCGTCGGGCTTCCTCCGTTCCGACAGCTTGAGCGCGCACAAATCCGTGAAATCCTTGACCAGGCCGTCTCCAGACGGGTGGAAGAAGGCGCAGCGGTCTTTTCCGAGGGCATGCATGCCGCGCACTTTTACCTGCTGCTGGACGGCTATATCCGGGTTGTGAAATCCACTCCCGGAGGAGAGCACATCATCGCGATGCATATCGCTCCGGGGCAGCTTTTCGGCATTGCCCCGGCCCTCGGGCGCGATACCTATCCCGCGACGGCAATTGCAGCGGCGGAGACGATCGCCTTGTCATGGCCGGTCCGTCTGTGGGCCGAGTTCACAACGAAATATGACGGCTTCGCGACCGAAACCTACAAGGTCGTGGGCGAGCGCATGGGGGAATTGCATTCCCAGTTGATGGAGCTGGCGACGCAGGCCGTGGAACAGCGTTTGGCCGCGGCCCTTCTCAGAATGGTCAACCAGTCCGGCCGGAAGGTCGAGAACGGCATTGAAATAGCCTTCCCCATCACCCGGCAGAATATCTCGGAGATGACAGGCACGACACTTCATACGGTCAGCCGGCTGCTCAGTGCCTGGCAGAAACAGGGGATTGTGGAGAGCACGCGGCGTCATATTGTCGTGACGGACCCGCATCGCCTGGTTTTGCTGAGCGGCGTCACGGGCTCGTAGTTTCCGGTTACAGGCCAGCCGCTTCGCGCAGCTCCGCCCGAAACGCCTCTTCATCCAGTTTGTATTCCGCGCAGGCGTCGACAATCGTGTGAAATGGCGCAATGGGGCAGCCGAAGCACAACATCCGATACCTTATGAACACAGCCGGCGTTTCGGGCCATTCCTTGAACAGCGTGGCAGAGGTAAGTCGGGATCGTCAATGTCAGGCGATGTCATGACAATATTGCCCCTGAAACGCAAAGCTCCCAGCCCGTGCCCCCAAGCCCATGATCGTTATGTGATCACGACACGCAATCACCGATCCTGTGCGATCCCGTTCTGACACGGAAAATCGTCAAGTTCTTTGCGCTGCGACAACATTGCCCTGTCCGGCTCCCGGTATTTTGCCTGATCCGCAACAGTGATCAGGTCCGGCACAATGTCAGAGATCCTTACAAAATCGCGGGCCAGGAACATTTTTTATGGAGGATCCCTGTTCTTCATAGCCGTGTTCGTGGTCATGACCTTCCACAGTCATCGCTATGTCGTTGAAACATCCACGGCTGGCATGCCTCTGACCGACGCAGTCAAACTCGGCAAGGAAGTCTGGGAACAGCACAGCTGCATCAACTGTCACACGCTGCACGGTGAAGGCGCCTATTTCGCACCCGAAGTCGGCAATGTGATGACCCGCTGGGGCGTGCTCGATGATCCCGAAGGGGCCTTCGAGATCCTCGATGCATGGATGAAGGCACAGCCTTCCGGAACACCCGGCCGGCGGCAGATGCCGCACTTCGAAATCACCGAGGAAGAAATGCGCGGGCTGGCCGAATTCCTCCGCTGGGCCGATCAGACCGACACCCAGAACTGGCCACCGAACGACGCGGGTTGAGGGAGAAAAATTCATGAAATACGCATCACAAAAAGTGGCCTACGCCTACTTCATCGTTGCGATGGGGCTGTTTGCCATTCAGGTGCTGGGCGGCCTGCTGGCCGGCTGGATCTATGTGTCTCCGAACACATTGTCCGAGCTGCTGCCGTTCAACATCATCCGCATGATCCACACCAACGCGCTGATCGTCTGGCTGCTGCTGGGCTTCTTCGGCGCCGCCTACTATCTTGTTCCGGAAGAAAGCGAGCGGGAGATCTATTCGGTCAAGCTGGCTTATCTGCAGCTGATCATTCTCGTCGTCGGCACGCTTGGCGCGGTCGCGAGCTATCTCGTCGGCATCCATGGCGGGCGCGAATTCCTGGAGCAGCCGCTCTGGGTCAAGTTCGGCATTCTGGTGGCGGCGGTGATCTTCCTCATCAACATCTCGCTGACCGTTCTGGCCGGACGCCGGACGGCGATCACCAACGTCCTTCTGACCGGGCTTTGGCTGCTGTCCTTGTTATGGATCTTTGCCTTCATAAACCCGTCCAACCTCAGCCTCGACAAGATGTACTGGTGGTTCATCGTTCATCTCTGGGTCGAAGGCACCTGGGAGCTGGTGATGGCGTCGATCCTCGCCTTCCTGATGCTGAAGCTGACCGGCGTCGATCGCGAAGTGATCGAGAAATGGCTCTACGTCATTGTCGCCACGGCGCTGTTCTCGGGTATTCTCGGCACCGGCCACCATTTCTACTGGATCGGTCTTCCGGAATACTGGCAGTGGGTCGGCTCGATCTTCTCGACCTTCGAGGTGGTGCCGTTCTTCGCCATGATGAGCTTCGCCTTCCTGATGGTCTGGAAAGGGCGGCGCAATCATCCGAACAAGGCGGCGCTCTTGTGGTCGCTCGGCTCGGCGACGGTTGCCTTCTTCGGCGCTGGTGTCTGGGGCTTCCTGCACACCCTGCACGGCGTCAATTACTACACCCACGGCACGCAGGTGACGGCAGCGCACGGGCATCTGTCCTTCTATGGCGCCTATGTCGCCCTGAACCTGGCGATGTTCACCTATGCCATGCCGGTTTTGCTGGGCCGCTCGCCGTATAATCAGGTGCTGAACATGGTCAGTTTCTGGCTGATGACTGGGGGCATGGCATTCATGACCTTTGTTCTGACCTTCGCCGGGACCATTCAGACGCATATGCAGCGGGTGGTCGGCGACTACTACATGGATGTGCAGGACACGCTCGAGATCTTCTATCTCATGCGCTTCGGTGCCGGTGTTGCCGTTGTGCTGGGCGCTCTGCTCTTCCTATACAGCCAGCTTGTGCCACAGCGGGAAGTCGTCGAGCCCGGTGAAGCCGTTATCCCTGAAAGCGGCAAGGCATGAACGCGCATACGAGAGGTTTGACGGGCACCCAGCCCGTCCCGTTCTACCGGCCCGTCGGCAATGAGTGCACGTTGTTCGAAACGGCCCACGCCAATGGTCTTCCCCTTCTTCTGAAGGGGCCGACCGGCTGCGGCAAGACGCGGTTCGTGGAGCATATGGCGGCCAGATTAGGGCGCCCGCTTTACACCGTGGCCTGTCATGACGATCTCTCCGCTGCCGATCTGATCGGCCGCTACCTGCTTCGTGGCGGGGAGACCGAATGGATCGACGGACCGCTGACGCGGGCGGTGCGAGAGGGCGCGATCTGCTATCTCGACGAGATTGTCGAGGCGCGCAAGGACGTGACCGTGGTACTGCATCCGCTGACGGACAGCCGGCGCACGCTGATGATCGACCGCACCGGGGAAGAGCTGACAGCGCCGCCCGGCTTCATGCTGGTGGCGAGCTACAACCCCGGCTACCAGAACATCCTGAAGCGACTGAAACCGTCAACGAGACAGCGCTTTCTGTCGATCGGTTTCGACTTTCCGGATGCGGCGACCGAGACGGCCGTTGTGGCTTGCGAAAGCGGCCTCGATGAAAGCCGTGTCGCGCCGCTGGTGCGGCTGGCCGGTCATATCCGGGCGCTGTCGGGCATGGATCTGGAGGAGGGCGCATCGACCCGTCTGCTGATCTACGCCGCGACTCTGATTGCGGGCGGGATGTCACTCGAACGGGCGCTTGAGGCTGCGGTGATCGAGCCGCTGACCGACGAGCCGGATATCCAGCAGGCCCTGCGCGATCTGATCGCCGTGGTCTACGGCTGACAGGGGAGCCACGCGATGATCAGCCCGCTGGATCTGATGGAGCCCGAAGAGACGGTCGGCAATCTCTGGCATGACTGGGCCAGCCGCATGGCTGCGCCCGAGGGCTATGACGAGAGTGCCGTGCCGCTGGAGACGATGCGGGCCTCTCTGGCGGTTCTGTTTAGGGCGTTGGGCGGGGCGGGCGGTGTCGAAATCGGTGCCGCGCCCGCGACAGCGGCCACGCACCGGCGCGGCGTCATGCGCACAATCGGTGACGGGCGGCAGCTGGAATATCTGGCCAGCTTCGATGGTGAGCGTTTGCGGCTGCCCCCGCTTATGGATGCGTTCCCGACGCCTGACCTCAACCGGGTCGCCTATTTGTGGCTGGCGGCCATGGCAGCCAGTAGTGACGGGCTGATCTCTCCCGAGCCGTCAGCCGATCTGCTTTCCGTGGATCTGGCACATCTTCTGGCCATGGAGACGGCGACGGCGCGCACGCTTGCCGCTTGCCCCGGACTGACCCAGCCGTTCAAGGTACTGCGCACTCATGTGCTCGAGACCCGCACGTCGCATGCCTCACACCGGACCGAGATCGCGTTGGAAAAGCTGACACGCCGGTGTCTCGGCGATCAGGCACCGCTTTCTGGTCCGGCGGCTGAGCTGATGCGTCAGGCCCGATCCGGAGCCGCAACAGCGCACCGCGGCTATGTATCACCCGCCCATGTGCCAATCTGGCTCCGGCTGGAACGCGCCGCGCCGGGCAATGCCGCCGCCGAGCAGGATCTGGGCACAGCCCCGCCGGGACTAGCGACAACGACGCGAAAAATCGGCAAGCGCGAGGAGCGCGAGCAGGCCGATCGCAAGGACAGTTTCATCATCCATCGGTTCGAGGCGATCCTGAGTTGGGTCGAGAGCATGAACCTCAACCGCTCGGTCGATGATGACGATCAGGACAATGCACAGAAAGCGGCGGAGGATCAGGATCACATCACCCTGTCGCAGAACCACAAGCGGGCTGCAACGAGGCTCCGCCTGCATCTCGACCTTGCGCCGCAGGATGCCGACCACGAACGACTGGCCGATCACCATACCTATCCCGAATGGAACCATCGGGCACGTGCCTACATGCCCGATCACTGCCGCGTTCTGGAGGCCGAAGCCACCGCTGACCCAGTTCGCGACATCAAGGTCGACCAGCACCTGATTGCCCGCGTCCGGCGTCAGTTCGAGGCACTGCATCCGCGCCGTATCATGCGTCCGCGTCAGATCGAGGGGGCGGAACTCGATCTCGACGCGCTGATCGCGGCTCAGGTCTCGTTGCGCGTGACGGGCGCGGCCAGCGACCGGATCTATCAGAGCCTGCGGGTCACCGAACGCGATCTCTGCGTTGCTGTGCTGATGGATTGCTCGCGTTCAACCGAGGCTGTGATCGGCGAACGGTCGGTGATCGACACGACGCGCGAGGCGCTTATGGCGCTGGCAGGCGGCATCGACGCAGCCGGCGACCGGTTCGGTATCTGGGGCTTCTCGTCGCTCCGCCGCGACCGTGTCTTCCTGACCCGGTGCAAGAGTTTCGACGCACCAATGTCGGCCCGGGTTTTCGAGCGGATCGGCAGCCTGCGCCCCGGCCATTACACGCGGTTTGGCACAGCCATCCGGCACATCTCGGCGCACCTTGCCGGAGAGACTGCCGCGCGCAAGCTCCTGCTGGTCCTCACCGACGGCAAGCCGAACGATCTCGACCATTACGAAGGCGTGCACGGCATCGAGGACAGCCGCATGGCCGTCCATGAAGCGCGCATGCAGGGACAGTCGGTCTACGGCATCGTCGTCGACGCCGATGGTCAGGACTGGTTCGCGCGTATTTTCAACCGCGCCGGCTTCACCCTGCTGCCCGACCCCGCGCGCCTGATCCGTGCGCTTCCGGACATTTATCGCTCACTGATACAGGAGACCTGACATGCGACCGCTGATCTTTCTCTGTGCATTGATGATGCCGTTCCAGGCTCATGCTGCAAGCTTCCAGCGCCCGATCCCGAACCCGCAAACCGCAACGGCGGAGGGCTGGTTCTTGTTCGCATCTGTCGCCCTGTTGCTTGCTCTGGCGGCGGTGCAGTGGCTGGTGACCCGGCGGTGAGCACGCGGCCGGGATGGAAGCTGCTGGCAGGACTCTATCCGTTCGGCGCGGGCGCCGCTGCCGTCAATCTGTTCTTCGCATCATTGATCTTCAGCTGGCTCGGCTGGCGTGTGCTGACCCCGTATGAATCCATTGCCGGCGGCTTGGTCCTGGGTATTCCCACCACATGGTTCTTCGCCGCCCACATCAAACGGCTGATGGTGCGCGCCGAAAAAGCTCAATGAATGGAGCTGCCTTACCGGCCGAAAATTATCCAGAAAACCCTACGACTGCTTAGGGTCGCCACCGGTCGCATAGGTCATCCGGCGCTTTGGGTGGGAAGCAGTCTGCCAAAGTATTCACCTGAATAACCGCCACCCGGTCGCCTCATCTATTCCTGTGCCGTGTTCGCTCTAAAAAGCTCCAGGTTGTTCAACGCCCCGCCAAGCTGCATCAGTCTTCCCCCGGACGCCAGTGCGCCGATCGAAACGGGTGCAAGGCGAATGTCGGTGACAAGCCGCTCCACGACGGCGATTGCATCGGCGTCATCGCCGGCGACGAACAGAACGTGGCGCAAGCCGTCAGCTGGCACGGGTGCAAACATCTTTTCGATGGGGAGTGTGTTGAAGGCCTTCACCACCCGGGCGGATGGTGCCTGTCGGGCGACGATTTCGCTCCCGGAATCCCCGCCCAGATCGTCGATTTCGAAATGGGGGGCGTAGCTAGTGAAGATGTTCGTCGCGTCGATGAGCACGCGGCCACCCCAATCGATTTCGGGGGTGAGAACGTCCTGCACCCTTGTCCACGGCACGCCCAGGATGACGGCCGGATTGTCCAGCGCCTCCGGGACATGCCCGGCGGTGACACGGCTCCCGAGCTGCTCCACCAGGTCGCGCAAGCTCTCCGGCCCGCGGCTGTTGGCGATCATCACGTTGTGTCCGGCAGCGGCAAGATGGCGTGCGAGAACCTGTCCAACCGTGGCTGCCCCCAAGATTCCGATGTTCATTGTGGGGTCTCCTTAAGATGGCATTGAGTGAAAATCATCTTGAGTGTGCGTTAGGAAGAAGAGGCCGCAGGCCTTTGCCATTGGAATCTTCTTCCGTGAGGGCAGGGGCAGGCCCCACAGTTTCGCGGGCCTGCCGCCGCATCTCACACCTGGTTCATGCCGCCATCGACGAACAGTTCGATCCCGTTGATGAAGCCGGAGTCTTTGGAGGCGAGGAAGAGCACTGCATTGGCGACATCTTCCGGCTGACCGATCCGGCCGGAGGGAATGGAGTCGACGAAGTGATTCTTGACGCTCTCCGCCTGATCGCCACCGCCGAACAGATGGGTGAGGCCGGTGGTTTCCGTCAGTCCTGGGCTGATGACATTGACGCGGATATTGCGGTCTTTGAGATCGAGGATCCAGCTGCGCGCGAAATTACGCACCGCGGCCTTGCTGGCCGAGTAGACGCTGAAATTTGCCGTGCCGGCGGTGCCGGTGGTTGATGAGGTCAGAATGATCGATGCGCCATCGCGCAGGACCGGCAGTGCCTTTTGCACGGTGAAGAGGACCCCTTTTACATTCGTGTCGAACGTTCGCTGATAGTGGTCTTCGGTAATCGCGCCGAGGGGCGCGAATTCTCCGCCGCCGGCATTGACGAACAGGACGTCGATCTGTGCGTGCTTCTGCTGGACCGTGTCGTAGAGTCGATCGAGATCAGCGAGGTTCGACATATCCCCGCGCACGCCGGTCACGTTGCCGCCGATCTCCTGCAAGGCGGTATCAAGTGTCTCCTGGCGTCTGCCGGTGATGTAGACCGCGGCACCCTGGGCCGCGAAGGCTTTAGCCGTTCCAAGACCGATCCCGCTGGTGCCGCCGGTGATCACGACGACCTGATTTTCAAAATTGCCCATTGTACCCTCCGTTGCTAACCGCCGAGACCATCTCGCCGCGTGCAAAAAAGATGAACTTGAAACGCTGGCTCTTGTAGTAGCTGAAATCGGGCCGTATCGTTCTGTTGGTGGAACGATGAAAGCTGATCTCAATGATCTCGCCTACTTTGCCGAAGTTGTGAGCCATGGCGGGTTCGCGGCGGCGGCGCGTGCGCTGCGGGAACCCAAATCCAAGCTCAGCCGGCGCATTGCCCGACTGGAGGAACGGTTGGGGCTGCGTCTTATAGAACGTTCCAGCCGGCGCTTCCGGGTGACCGATATCGGGCAGGCCTTCTACGAACGCTGCAAGGCGGTTCAGCAGGAAGCCGAGCAGGCCGAGGCACTTGTCAGGCAGGCCCGGTCCGAACCCCAGGGACTCATTCGCTTCAGCTGTCCCACAGGAATGGTCGAGTTGATCTCAAGCCTGATCGGCAGTTTCCTTCAGCAGCATCCCAAAGTCCGCTTGCAAATGCTGGCGACTGACCGGCCGGTCGATCTGATCGGTGAGCGGATCGATCTGGCGCTGCGGGTCCGGGTCGTGCTTGCCAGCGATGCCGAATTGACCATGCGCAGCCTTGGCAGCTCAACCCGGATACTCGTCGCGAGCCCGGTGCTGGCCAACAGCGTGCGCAAACCGGAAGACCTGGCAAAAGTGCCTATGCTGGCGACCAATGATTCAGACGTGGAAGCGGAATGGGGGCTGGAGACGGCCGATGGCCAGGAGATGACGCATCGGCAGGAAGCACGGCTCGGTTGCGCGGATATGACGGCGGTCCGTGAGGCGGCGATCGCCAGTCTCGGGGTGGCGCTTCTGCCCTGGCATGTCTGCCTGCGGGCCCTTGAAACCGGCCAATTGGTCAGGGTCCTGCCGGAATGGCGTGGCCAGAAAGGCATTGTGCATCTGGTTTTCACGACCCGGCGCGGCCTTCCTCCGGCCGTGCGTGCCCTGATCGATCATCTGGCAGCAAAATTTCCGGACGACCTTCTGTAACGCTTGCCGTGAGTCCCAAATCTCTTCCGGCTCTGGCTGGGTGTTTATGAGTCCGCATCCTAGCGCCGCGTCGCGCCGGTTCCGGCAGGCGGGTCGCTTGCCATCGGGCGGTTGCGCTGGCGTTCGCGCAGGAAGACGAACAGGCCGGATGCCATGATCAGGAAAATGCCGATCTTCACTTCGATACCGGGCAGATAGCCCCAGATGGCCCAGCTCCAGAACACCGCCAGCAGCAGGCCGGTATATTCGAAGGGCGCAATGGTTGCCGCATCCGCCGAGCGGTAGGCGGCGGAGAGGCAGTAGGCGACGGCGGCCGAATTGAAACCCAGCCCGACGAAAAGCCAGAAATCCATGCCCTCCGGCCAGACCCAGGCGCGGAGCAGGAAGATCAGGCTTTCATTGTCGCTTCCCTCGGCGAACCGGCCGTCACCGGCAAAGATCCAGAACAGGCCCGCGACCAGCAGGAACATGACCTGGATATAGACCGCGAGCGCCGACGGCTTGCTGCTCATGCCGAGCTTGCGGGTCATGATCTGCATGCCGGCATAGGTTATCGCCGAGATCACGGGCAGCACGAGCACCAGACGGCTGACGCCGAGATCGTCCGTGCTGGCCCAGGGGCGTTGCATGATCACCACGCCGATGAAACCGACAAGCACGGCACCGAGGCGGAATGGTCCGACCTTTTCGCCGAGCACCGGGATCGAGAGCAGCGTGATGAAGAGGGGCGCGGCGAAGAACAGCGCCGTGGCATCGGCCAGCGGCAGTACCGCGAGCGCGGCGAAATAGGACATGTTGGCAATCACCACCAGGAGGCCGCGCAGGGCATGCAGTCCCGGCCTCCGGGTTTTCAGGATGTGCCAGCCGCCCTCGAACTGAACAATCACCAGACTGAAGGCGATACCGATTGCCGAGCGGGTAAAGACCATCTGGTGCAGCGGATAGCCGCCGGAGAGCTGCTTGATCAGCATGTCATTGATGGAGATCGCGAGCATTCCAACCAGAATGAGGGCGATCCCGAAGGTCGGGCGATTGATGGAGGTCACGGATGTATCACTCATTGCGGAGGGACCCTAATCTCTAACATCCGTCATGTCTTGTCCCGAGGCGCCGCCTTCTCCCCGGCGCTGCGGCGCATGGGGAACAGTTCGGGAAAATCAGGCGTTTTCTTCCCGTTTCAGGCGTGCTTCCAGATGCCGTTCCCGAAAGAATACGGCGAGACCTCCGGCAACGATCAGAACGATCCCTGCCGCGACTTCGGGCCCCGGGATTTCGCCCCAGATCACCCAGCCCCAGAACACGGCCATCATCAGGCCTGCATATTCAAAGGGCGCGAGGATTCCGGCATCGGTCATCCGGTAGGCCGCGGAAATACAGTAACTGACAATGGCGATGTTGGTCCCGAGGGCAAGAAAACGCCAGATGTCCAACGTTTCCGGCCAGATCCATGGGCGCAACAGGAACAGAAGGCTCGGGTTTTCCAGCCCGTCTGCGAACCGGCCGTCACCGGCGATCGCACCGACAAGGATCGACACGACGAGGAAGATGAACTGGATATAGACGGCCATCGCCGAGGCCTTGGAATCCAGGCCAAGGCGCCGGGTAATCACCTGTTGCAGGGCATAGGCACTGGCCGCCAGCAATGGCAACAGAAGGACAATCCGGCTGACGTCGAGGGTGCCCGCATCGGCCCAGGGGCGCTGCATGATCAGCACGCCGGCGAAACCGGTCAGAACCGCCGCCAGTCTGACCGGTCCGATCCGTTCGCCGAGCACCGGCACGGAAAACAGGGTGATCAGGAGCGGAGCGGCGAAAAAGATCGCGGTTGCCTCGCCGAGCGGCACCACGGCGATGGCGGCGAAGAAGGAGGAGTTGGCGATGACGATCAACAGGCCGCGAAAGACATGAAGGCCGGGTTGCCGGGTTTTCAGGATCGACCAGCCGCCCTCGAACTGGACAAAGACGAGGCAAAGGGCCAAGCCGATCAGGGCACGCGTGAAGATCACCTGATGCAGCGGATAGTCACCGGACAGGCTTTTGACCAGGGCATCGTTGATCGACATCGAAAGCATCGCCGCAAGAACGAGCGCGATACCGGCGGCGGGCTTGTTGATTCGCGGCGCGCTGGTCATGGGCGTCTAGAAAAACAATCGCCAGAGCAGCGGCAGCAGGATTGCCGTTGCCAGGGCGTTCAGGCCCATGGCGAGACCGGAGAAGGCGCCGGCGACCTCGTTCACCTGCATGGCCCGGGCGGTGCCGATGCCGTGGGCCGTGATGCCGATGGCGAAACCCCGTGCGGCCCAGTCCCTGAAGCGGAACAGATCCAGCATCAGCGGACCGATCATGGCGCCGAGAATACCGGTCAGGATAACGAAGACGGCGGTGAGCGAGGGCAGGCCGCCGAGCTTTTCGCTGATGCCCATGGCGACCGGCGTTGTCACGGATTTCGGGGCGATGGAAATCAGGGTGGCTTCGGAGACGCCGAAAAGCCAGGCAATGGCAACGGCGCTGCCGGTTGCGACAAGCGAGCCGAAGATCACGCTGAGCAATACCGGAAGCAGGGATTTCCGGATACGCGAGACCTGCCGGTAAAGCGGCAGGGCAAGGGCGACCGTGGCCGGGCCGAGCAGGAAATGCACGAACTGTGCGCCCTCGAAATAAACCAGATAGGGCGTGCGGGTGACGATCAGGATCGCGACCAGGACGATGACCGCGATCAGTACCGGATTAACCAGCGGATGCATGCCGAGCCGCTCATAGAGTTTCTGTCCGCCAAGGTAGGCCAGCAGGGTGAGGAACAAGTGCAGTAGCGGACTTGCCGAGAGATAGACCCAGATATCGCTGAAACCGCTATCCATCAGTGGTCTCCCCCGACGCTATCATTTCCGACGCGGGTGAACTTCTTCAGGCCGACCATGAGCAGGGCCGTTGCCACGACGGTGATGGCGCTGCTGCCAACCAGGGCGGCGGTGACGCCGATCCATTCGCGCTCGATCAGGGCGAGGTGAAGCATGACCCCGACACCGGCCGGGATGAACAGCAGGGACAGATTACGGAGCAATGTGTCGGAAACGGCGGCGACAGGCGCGGGCACCTTGCCGTGGATCATCAGGCCCGTGAACAGGATGACCATGCCGACAACCGGGCCGGGCAGGGGCCAGCCGGTGGCGGCAATGAATAACTCTCCCAGCAGCTGACAGCCGAGCAGCAGGGTAATGGCACCGATCATCGGGGACCTCCGGAGGCGAAAACACTCCGAAGTCTAGCGCCGGTTTTCGCTGGTTAACAACAGGCTCCCGGAGATGCTGGAATCAGGCCGCGGCGGCGAGCTCTTCTGTTTCCATCATGACGCAGCGGACATATTCGATTCCGGCGAAGAGGCAGGCGGCGAAACGGTGGTTGCCGTCGCACAGCCGGCCGTTGCGGATGATGATGCTCATCCGCTTCTGGTCACCGTGACGGACCAGCCAGGCAACGCGCGCGGCATGGTCGTCGGCGCTCATCGGGGTGTTCGGGTCGCGATTATCGTCGGGGGCGATCAGCCGGTCTTCAGCCAGCGCGCGATGAATATCCGCGTCGGTGATACGGCGCTCGCTGCCGGCCCAGTAAGGATAATCCTCAAGGCCGCACTCCGTCGCCACGTCCAGTAAATCGCGCACTACCAAGCGAATGCCCATCGCCGGGTCTCCCTGCCACATCGTCGGTTTCTCATCCGGCGACGGGCGTGCACTGCTCCGGGAAGAGCAAAGGCCGTCCGCAGGGGTATGCGAACGGCCAATCGGCCCGTGTAATTGCCGCCCCCCGTATGGGTGACGGCGTGCGCTGCAGCAATTGCGTTTTATGCATGGGGTGCATGCAGTTTTCGCATGGGAAAAGGCGAAATTTAACTTGCTAATTCAGAGGGCTGTATCGTTCCGGAGAAAGTTTTGCGAGGGCGGTGAAAACTGGTCTCTGCGCGACAAATGCAGCGCTGAAAGAGGCCTGGTTTCGGGCCTTCAATCCCACTTTGCCGCCGCATCCTCGTCGCTCTCCCGCGCATCCACCCATTCGGCGCCGCTGTCTTTCTCTTCCAGCTTCCAGAACGGGGCTTTGGTCTTCAGCCAGTCGATCAGGAAATGGCAGGATTCGAAGGCGGCTTCCCGGTGCGGGGAGGCGCAGGCGACGAGCACGATCTGCTCGCCCGGCTCCATCCGTCCATAGCGGTGGATGATCAGGCTGGCTTCGAGCGGCCAGCGCTTGTTGGCCTCGGCATCGATCTGTTCCAGCATCTTCTCGGTCATGCCGGGATAATGCTCCAGCGTCATGGCGCCGATATGCTGGCCATCGGCCATATCCCGCACCAGACCGACAAAGCTGGTGATGCCGCCGATATTGTGGTTCCCGGCGCTGAGTGCGGAAAGTTCGGCGGCGAGATCGAAGTCTTCCTTCTGCACCCGGATCATGGAGTCAGCCCCCCGTTACCGGCGGGAAGAAGGCGATTTCGTCATTCGGGCCGACAGCCGCGTCGAGTTCGGCGAATTCCTGGTTTACGGCGGCGCGTACGATCTTCATGTCGGAGAATGCATCCTCGAAGCCCGGACCACGGGTCTTCAGCCACGCCACCAGCCCGGCCACGTCCGTTACGGTCTCGGGCGGGGAGACATCTTCTTCTCCGATGCCGGTCTTGCCACGCATCCAGGCGAAATACAGAATTTTCACAGGCCAACCTCGCTGAAGGGCAGGTAGTCGACAATATCTCCGGCTTTCACGCCGGTGCAGTCTTCCGGCAGCTCGACAAGACCGTCGGCCGCCACCATGGAGGAGAGTATCCCGGCCCCCTCCCGTTCGAACTTCACGGCTTCGAGATCACCCGCGCCGGTGCGCTTCAGGGTGACGCGGACATATTCACGCCGGTCCTGCTTCTTCTTGTAATCAAAGCCGGACCGGACCGGAAACAGAGCCGGGTTCGTATCCGCCGCGCCAGCCAGCCGCTGTATCAACGGCCGGGCAACGCGCAGGAACGTCACCATCACGGCCACCGGGTTTCCCGGCAAGCCGATAAAGGGGATCTTGCCGACCTGGCCAAGCGCCACGGGACGTCCCGGCTTGATGGCGAGCCGCCAGAAATGCAGGGAACCCAGAGCTTCGACCGCACTCCGCACATGATCCTCACCACCGGTGGAAACGCCACCCGTGGTGAGGATCATGTCGGCTTTACCCGCCGCATCTTCAAGCCCGTCGCGAATGGTGTCGAGCTGATCGGGCAGGATGCCCATATCGATCACCGTGCAACCGAGGCCGCGCAATAGGGCGGAGATGGTGTGGCGGTTGGAATCGTAGATCGTGCCGCCGGGCGCGTCCGTTCCGGGATCGCGGACCTCGTCGCCGGTCGAGAAAATCGCCACGCGCAGAGGCTTGCAGACGGTGAGTTCCGTCCGGCCGATGGCGGCGGCAAGTCCGATATCCTGTGGCCGCAGGCGTGTGCCCGCCTGCAGAATACGGGCGCCTTCGGTCACGTCTTCGCCGGCAAAGCGCCGGTTCGCGCCGCGCTTGATACCGTTTGGAATGACGACGCGCTCACCGGAGATGCGGCAGTCTTCCTGCATCAGTACCGTGTCGGGGCTGGAGCCGTCCGGGCCGGCCGGCATCGGGGCGCCGGTATAGATTTTTGTGGCCGTACCGCGTTTCTGCGGGCCGTCCAGGGGATGTCCCGCCGCGATGGTGGCGGTCACCGGCAGCATTGTTTCCGCTCCGTTGGCCAGATCGTCGAAATAGACGGCGAAACCGTCCACGGCGGAGTTGTCGTGTGGCGGCACGGAGCGGTCGGCGATGACGTCCTCTGCGAGCACACGCCCGAGGGCATCCGCGAGCGGTGCGACCTCAGGCGCGACCACCGGCACCAGGATTTCCCGGAAACGGGCAAGCGCGTCCGCGACCGGGATCAGCTTCCCGCCGAAGGCGAAGCAGTCATCTGTCAGTTGCGACATGGCTTACGCGGCTTTCGATAATCCAGTGAAGTCGAGAATATAGTCCGCCAGCCCGGCAATATCGTTCAAATCGAGCACGGGAACAGTCGCGGCCGCGACCGGGCCGTCCGACGCCACGGCCCGGATCAGCGGGTCGTTCGGCTGGATCAGGGATTTGCCGGTGGCCTCCCGGTATATTTCCAGCTTGTCATGGGCGTGCTCCTTGAACCCCTCGATGATGAGCAGGTCGACCGGACTCATATGCCGGATCAACTCTTCGATGGTTGGCTCCGGCGCGCCTCTGTTCTCATGCATCAGGGCCCAGCGGTTCGCCGAGGTGACCAGTACCTCGCTGGCTCCGGCGGCGCGGTGCTCGTAGGAATCCTTGCCCGGCTTGTCCACGTCGAAGGCATGGTGGGCATGCTTCATGGTCGAGACGCGGACGCCACGGGAGACAAGTTCAGGGAGCAGCTTGACGAGCAACGTCGTTTTGCCGCTGCCGCTCCATCCGACAAGGCCAAAAATTTTCATGGATGAAGTCTAGAGGGCCGGACGGGCCGGACTCAAGTGATGCGTCCGCATCATGCGTCCACAGGGGCGCTTTTACCCGGGGCGCTTTGACTTGTTGCGCCCGTCTTCCGCCGGGCGCGTTCGGCCTCTGCTTCCGGGGTCACATGCAGCAGGCCGGAGCGCAGGTAATCGTACCCCGTGATCAGGGTCAGGATGGCCGCCGCCCACAGCAGGCCCTCGCCAATCAGCACGGTCGGCAGCCAGTCGGGACCTGCTGCGCCAACGATCAGAAAGCCGAGCGAGCCGATCTGGAAAGCCGTCTTCCATTTGGCCAGCTTGCTGACCGGCATGCGGACCTGGATTTCCGCCAGAAACTCCCGCAGGCCGGAGACCAGGATTTCCCGCAGCAGAATGATCAGCGCGGGCAACAGGCTATAGCCGGAGATATGGTCCAGCGCGCAGAGAATCAGCAGCACGGCGCCGACCAGGAGCTTGTCCGCGATCGGGTCAAGCAGGCGGCCGAAATCGGAATGCTGGTTCAGTGACCGGGCCAGATATCCATCCAGATAATCGGTAATGCCGGCAAAGGCGTAGAGGCCGAAAGCGATCCAGCGGTACGTGTCTTCGCCATACCAGATGAACCCCACAATGAGGGGGATCACAAGGATGCGCGACAGGGTGAGCAGATTGGGGAGGCCGGTCATATCTCTGCGTCGGTCTGAAGAGTGTGCGGGACGGCGATTCCATCCTCGTATTCCGTTGCCGAGACGCTACACCAATCAGCCCTCATCATGGAAGAAATCATAGATTTTTTTGGCTACAGTTTTGCTAATCCCGTCGACCGCCTCGAGATCCTGCAGCCCGGCGCGGGAAACTTCCCGGGCGGAGCCGAAATGATGCAGCAGGGCCTTCTTGCGCTTGGCGCCGATCCCGGGCACCTCGTCGATCTTCGACTGGCCGATGGCTTTGGTCCGTTTTGCCCGGTGCGTCTCGATGGCGAAGCGGTGGGCCTCGTCCCGCAGGCGCTGCAGAAAATACAGCACCGGGTCGTTGATGGGCAGGGAGTAGGGCGCGCGCTTCCCCGAGAAGAACCGCTCCCGTCCCGCATCCCGGTCCGGCCCCTTGGCGATGGCCACAAGGGCGACATCCTCGATCCCGAGCTCGTCGAAGACCTCCCGCACGGCGGTATACTGGCCCTGACCGCCATCGATCAGCACCAGATCCGGCCAGTTGCCGGACTTGCGGTCGGGATCTTCCTTCAGGGCCCGGCCGAAGCGGCGGGTCAGTACCTGCCGCATCATGGCGTAATCGTCACCGGCCTGAACCGGCGCGTCGCCATTCTCGTCAGGCTCGGCCGCCTTCGGCAGAGGCGCGTCCGCAGGCACCACATTGCGGATGTTGAATTTGCGGTAGGCGTTCTTCATCAGCCCGTCCGGGCCGGCAACAATCATGGCGCCGATGGAGTTGGTGCCCTGGATGTGGCTGTTGTCGTAGACCTCGATCCGCTCGGGCGGGCCGTCCAGATCCAGAGCCTCCGCGAGCCCCTCAAGCAGGCGCCTCTGGGATGCGCTTTCGGCCAGCCGCCGCGCATGAGCTTCCTTTGCATTCGAGAGTGCGTGCTCCATCAGCTTGCGCTTGGAGCCGCGTTGCGGGCGCAGCACCTCGACCCGGCGCTCGGCCTTGGTGCCTAGCGCCTCCGCGATCAGTTCCTGTTCCGGCATGTCGTGGCTGACCAGAACGAGCTTGGGCGGAGGCTTGTTGTCGTAGAACTGGCCGACAAAGGCGGCGAGGATCTCGCCCGGCTCCAGGCTCTTGTCGTGGCTCGGGAAATAGGCCCGGTTGCCGTAATTGCTGCCACCCCGGAAGAAGAACACCTGGATGCAGGAGGAGCCGCCTTCGCCATGCAGCGCCATCACGTCGGCATCCTCGACACCTTCGACATTGATGTCCTGGTGCGACTGGACATGGGCCAGCGCCCTGATCCGGTCCCGGTAGCGCGCGGCGCTTTCAAAATCGAGCGCGTCGCTTGCTTCCTGCATGCGCTCGGCGAGCTGCTGCGAGATCTTCCGGCTGGAGCCCGTGAGGAACGCCTTCGCCTGTTCGATCAGCTCGCCATATTCCTCCTTGCCGACATAATCGACGCAAGGCGCGGCGCAGCGCTTGATTTGATATTGCAGGCAGGGCCGGGTCCGGCTGGCGAAGGTTGCATCCGTGCAGTTCCGGATCAGGAAGGCGCGTTGCAGGGCCGTGATCGTTCGGTTCACCGCACCGGCGGAGGCGAAGGGGCCGAAATAGTCGCCCTTGCGGTTACGAGCGCCGCGATGCTTCACCAGTTGCGGCCAGTCGTGATCGCCGGTCAGCAGGATATAGGGGAAGGACTTGTCGTCGCGCAGCAGCACGTTGAAGCGCGGCCGCAGCTTCTTGATCAGGTTGCTTTCGAGCAGCAGCGCTTCGACTTCGGTATGGGTGCGCGCGAATTCCATGCGGATGGTCTCGCTGACCATACGAAAGATCCGGTGCGGCAGCTTGGCCGGGAAAGTGTAGTTCGCGACCCGTTTCTTCAGGCTCTGCGCCTTGCCGACATAGAGCACGTCGCCGGCGGCATCGAGCATGCGGTAGACGCCGGGTGCATTCGGCAGCAGTTTGACCTGCTGCTGGATCACCTTCACGCCCCGCGCGATATCCGCTTTCGGTTCCGGCGGCGATGCCGGTTCCGGCAGGTCCTGTTCGGGCTTTGTTGTCGACATGGCGTCTTTGTACCTGATCTCTTCGATGCCGGAAACGGGATGTGCGAACAAATCTGGAACGGCTGTTATGGTTAACGTGCGGCGCCGGACTCTATCCCCGTTATTTGTGGAAAAAGGTGTTGATAACTCTTGTGTGCAAGGGTGTAGGTCCCATTTTCTCTCAGTTTGGACGCTTTGCTCAAAATTTGAGCAAGAGTTATAAGATATTGAAATATAACAAAAAATATTCTAGGGCACTGATTCTGATCACTATTTGTGACCGAGACGTGACCCATTCATGACTTTCGGGGCTATTAATGCGAAATGTGCAAAAAATACGCCCTAACGCAGTCGTGGCTTTTCGTGTCCGGCGCACAAGGATAGGGTCGGAAAATAAGTTTTGAGTATATGAGCGAACCAGTCCCCAGATGATCAAGCCTGCTGCTGAAAATCGGACCGCCCTCGTCACCGGTGGTGCCCGCCGCGTTGGTGCTGTGCTGTGCCGGGGGCTGGCTGCGGATGGCTGGCACGTGGTGGTGCATTTCAATGCGTCGCGTGCCGATGCGGAGCGGCTGGTGAATGATATCCACGCCGCCGGAGGCTCTGCCGAGGCCCTGGGGTGCGATCTCTCGGACGCGGAGGCTGTCACCGGCCTGATGGGCCGTGCGGGCGAGGGGGCGCCGCCGCTGGGCCTGCTGGTGAATAATGCGGCCCTGTTCGAGGGGGACAGCCTGGAAAGCCTGACGGCGGCGCAGATCGACCGGCATCATGCGGTGAATGTCCGGGCGCCGGCGCTGCTTTCGCGTGCTTTTGCCGAAATTGTGGGCAGACAGGCGGCGGAGGGAATTGCCCGCCGCACGGATTGCTGCATCGTGAACCTGCTGGACAACAAGGTGTTCGGCCCAAATCCGGATTATCTGTCCTATTCCCTGACCAAATTCGCACTGCATGGCATGACGCAGATGCTGGCGATGGAGCTGGCGCCGGATATCCGGGTGGCGGGTATCGCCCCCGGCGTCACCTTGCCGAGTGGCCCGCAGACAGGGGAAGAATTCGAGCGCTCCCAGAAATCCCTCATGCTCGGGCGCGGCTCGACACCGGAGCAGATTCTGGCGGCGCTGCGCTTCATTCTCGCCGCGCCGGCCTTTACCGGGCAATGCATCACCATCGATGGCGGCCAGGTGCTGCAGGCCATGCCGCGCGATATTGCCTTCATGGGGACTCCGGAAGAGGGAGGCGGATAGGCGTGCCGATTACGAATGCAAGGATCCTGCTGGAGAATTTCGCGGTGGTCGCGGATATCGGCATCCACGATTTCGAGCGCGGCAAGCCGCAGCGGGTGCTGGTCAGCGTCGAGATGGATGTCGATGTCGATCCGACGGGCGCCGCCGACTCGATCGAGCGGGTGCTGGACTACGATTTTGTCCGCACCGAGATCCTGGAGCTGGTGGCACGCCGCCGCTTCAACCTGCAGGAAACCCTTTGCCACGCCATCGTGCAGATGATCGCGGAGCGGTCAGCCGTGCGCCGGGCGCGCGTGACCACGCGCAAGCCCGACGTTTACGAGGACTGCGAGGCCGTTGGCTTCAGCCTGCTGTATGAGCGCTGAGAGGATCAGCCGGTGAACAGCGCCGTCAGGTCGGTGAACTGGCCGATGGTGAAGAGCGCATAGCCGGCGAAGAACAGCACCGCCAGCGGCCGGCCCAAGGTTTTCAGCCCGAGCGCCGCCGCAACGAAAACCACAGTCACACCCAGCATGACCCAGATATCTGACTGCATGATCTCCTGCGGAATATCGAGCGGCGTGACAATCGAGACGACGCCGAGGATGCCGAGCGTGTTGAAGATGTTGCTGCCGATGATGTTGCCCAGCGCGACATCGTTATGGCGGCGCACGGCGGCGACCACGGTGGTTGCCAGCTCCGGCATGGAGGTGCCGAGGGCGACCATGGTGATGCCGATCACCGTCTCGGAGACGCCGAGCAGACGGGCCACGTCGACCGCGCCGTCGACCAGCAGGCGCGCGCCGAAGGCCACGCCGACCAGCCCGATGATGGTGTAGATCGCCGCTTTCAGCAGGCTGTCGGGCAGATTGTCGAACTCGTCCACTTCCTTGGCATGGATGCTGTCGTCGTTCGCGCAGTTCCGCCGGTCGCTGATATAGCAATAAGCCAGATAACCGATCAGCACGGACAGCATGATGACGCCGTGCCAGAGCTGGATGACACCGGTATGGCACAGGATCACGAACACGATGGTGGAGCCGAGCAGGACCAGACCGTCGCGCCGCAGTGCCGGATCGCCGCAGGCAAAGGGATAGATCACCCCGACCGTGCCGATCATCAGCAGGATATTGGCGATGTTGCTGCCGACCACATTGCCGATGGCGATGCCGTCATGGCCGTGCATCGCCGCTTTCAGGCTGACGAACAGCTCCGGCGCGGAGGTGCCGAAGGCGATGACCGTGAGGCCGATGACATGCGGAGAGATCTTCAGGATGCGGGAGCCGCCGACGGCGCCGCGGATCATGACCTCGGCGGCGACGAGCAGGAGCACAAGGCCGCCGATCGCATAAGCAAGAGGGGCAATCAAGCGGGGGCTCCTTGTTGCATGCAATGCGGCAACATATGACAACACTCAGCAGACACGGAACTTGCCTTCCAACGACGATGGCCCAAAACGGCTATGGCCAAGAATGGATTCGGGGCAGGCCCGAACAGCCCAATCTGGCGAGGGGCTTGGCTGGACCTAAATGACTGCCCCTAGATATTAGACCTTGGCCTGTGCTTTCAATGGCTTTGATTGCTGTATGCCGGATTCGCTGCGCACCGGGTGGCGACAGAAAAGGCCCGCGAACCCATTGCTTTCGCTTCGATTCCCGGATTGAGCCTTGTTTTCGGGGGATTTAGCCGCGCCGGCGGCCGGAGCCGCGTCTGGATGATTTTCCCTTGTCCGGCTTGCCTTTCGGGGGCTGCACCGGACCCTTGACCCGGACCACGGCGCCCTTGGGCAGCGGCTTGCCGTCCAGCGTCATGCCGAGATCGGCCGCTTCCAGCCGCTTGATCTCGTCGCGCAGGCGGCCGGCTTCCTCGAACTCCAGATCGGCGGCGGCGGCATGCATGGCCTGCTCCAGCTCGGCGATGACCTGTT